>NZ_JAKFEF010000054.1:0-87935 GCF_036675785.1 Aromatoleum sp. | reverse complement strand
GAACGTCTCGCGGGTGGCGGCGACGACGACGGGGACGTTGCGGTGATGGGCGTAGGCGATCGCGAGGACGAGGTTGGTCGCGGCGGTGCCGGCGCGAAGCTCGCCGAGCAGTGCTGCAGTGTCGAAGCTGTGCTCGAGAAACGGCTTGGCGGGGAGCGTCTCGGTCATCGCCTGGGCGAGCGGTCCGAGGCGTCGGCTCGCCTCGGCGCTGCCCTGGCCGGCGTCGTGGATCACGTAGCCGAGGGCGGCCGGTTCCAGGCCGCCGCGCTTCGCCGCATCGGCGAACGCCCCGCGCCATGCGGCCGCCGCACCGGCGTCGCCCACCGGCACGCGGCTCGCGCGGTGGATCCACGCGAGCGGCTCGCGCCCGGTTTCGTAGTCGGGATGTGCGAGCACGAGCAGCGCGCCGGTCTCGTTGAGCTGCTCATCCTTTGGAAACGACGGCGCATCGAACGCGACCACCCAGACGGTCTCGTTGGGGTGGGTTTCGAGATAGTCGAGTGCGGCTTCGAGCGACGCGAAGCCGGCTGCGGGGCCGCCCTGATGCACGCGCACGTCAGGGGGCGTGCCGCTGGGGGAAAACTTCGGGTCGTCGGTGCCGAAGTACCAGACAATTTGCCTGCGAGCGAAGTATGCGCTCTCGTCGGCCGCGAGCTCGTGGGGCAGGCTCAGCTCGACGCGGATGCCGGCGACGTCGCGCCGCGGCTTCCGACCTTGCGCGACTGAGTAGAAGTAGTGTGGGCTCATGAAGTAGCGCTCCCAGAGCTTGCGGAATGTGCCGCAGATATAGTCCTCGTAATAGCCCTCGAAAGTTTGTTTGCCGCGTGTGTTGAATGCGAGACCGCTGACCGGGCCGACTTTGGAATATTTGGCTGGATTTCTCGGAACGATGTCGTCATCCGCGTTGGGTTTGGCGAGGCCGAGGGTCCACAGCGCCTGCCATTCGGTCGGGTAGTCGCGGCGTTGCAACGGGTTGAGCCACTGCAGTCCGACGACCTGGGCGGCGAAGCGCTGGCGTGTGGCGTCGGTCTGCTGCTGCCGGGCCCGCGCGGCGTCGGCCGCCCGCGCCTGCTGCTGCCGTTCGAGTTGGGCGTCGAAGGCCCACGCGATGCTGCCGGCGAGCGCGCCAATCAGTAGCAGTGCGCTCCATTTGATCCAGTTCATTGACGGGTCTCCGAAGTCGAAAAAGGCGGTGGGCGAAGCGGATGGGGCGTCGGTGTGGGGCCAGAGGAGCCAGGCCGCTGCGACGAGCGCCGCGGCCAGCACGACGCCCAATGCGAGGATTCGACGGCGGCTCACAGCAACGCTCCCGGATGCAAGCCCGGCCGGTTCTCACGTTCATCGACGATGCCCGGCGGCAGGGCCGAGGGGTCGTGATTCGCCTTGAACTGTGGATGCTCGTGCAGCGGCTCGAGCGTTTCGCCGTGCTGCCATCGTCCGGTGTCGAAATAGACCCCGAACCGTCTGTGCGGGTGGCCCTGTTCGAGGTCGCGCCACAGTTGCCAGTCCGCCGCGACCCGCAACTCATGCCAGTCCTCGGCCGTGAGCCGGCTCACGCCGACCGGGACATCCCAGGCGAGCACTTTTTCGATATTCGCCGCGCAGGTCATGATCGTGCTGTGGTCGGTCGCATGCTGGTCGATGCTCTCCTTCAGAAAGCTCGTGATCTGTTCGCGCGACCACGCCACCCACTCCGGGGCGGCCTGCTCGTCGGGCAGGTCCGAGGCCGCGGCGTCGCCACCGCGGCGCCGGTCCTTCATGCGCAGGCGCGCGCGATGCTCGTAGCGCAGCCGGGCTTCGGTGTGCTCGTCGCTGCGTGGGGCGTCGGCTGCCGGACTCGCGCGGAACGGCTCGTACGGGTCGTCAGAGTTGGATGGCGTGGCCTCGCCCTTGGCGTGCAAGAGGTCGCGCTCCGGATCCCGATCCTGGTCGAACGCGGTCGGCCGGCCGAGGCGTTCGGCCTGCGGCACGTGCTTCGTCTTCAGCGCCGGCGCGGTGATCGGGATCTCCCAGTTCGCCTCCGGGTCCGCGTTGATCTTGGAGCGCCCCAAGGCGCCGGCGACGCGCAAGACGGCCCAGACGGCAGGGGCGGTCAGCGTCGTGAAGAATTTCGCGACCGCGCTCTCTCCGGCTTCGAGCCCGCGCACGAGATCGAATCGGGCTGCGTGCGGCTCCGGATGCCAGAAGCTCTGGCCGGCTTTGACGTAGGAATAGGAATAGCCGCTGTTCCCGACTTCGTGTCCCTGCGCCCACACGCGCTGCCCCAGCACGCCCGCGGCGCCGGTCGCCTCGATTTCGGCCGCCGACATCCCGCGCCAGCCGATCCCCTGGATGGTCTGCCCGGAGATCACGCGATCGTGCGGATTGCAGTAGAGCGTCACGTACCCTTTCCTCGCGCCTTCGTCCTGCGGGAACCGGTAGGCGGGGCTGCCATCGCGGGGCGAGCCGTTGCCGACCCAGCGCTCGACGTCGTCGGCCGGCTGATCGGATCCTTGGCGCGCCCGGATCAGCGCGAAGAAGTTCGCAAGCGTCCTGCGGCGCGCCTCTCCGGTCTGCCGCCCGCTCTGGCCGTGGGCGTTCGTGGTCTTCCGTTGCGCCCAGTTGTCCATGCCCAGGGCCTCGACGAGGCTGTAGGGCGCATTCGCGAGCACGTAGTTGTCGGCGATCGCGGGGGCGCGTTTGCCATGGCCGTCGGTCACCTCGCCGATTCGCGCGCCATAGAAGGCCGCCGCGAGGCCGATCATGTTGCCCTGGCTGTGGCAAACGAGCGTGATCGGCACGTCGGCCTGCTTCTCGCGGATGCGCCGAACGAGCTCCGTGAGCCGCCAGGCGGCGAACGCGTAGTAGTGCCGCGGCGGGCAGCCGTAGACGTCGCGGCCGGGCTCCGGATTCAGGTGCTGGGCGGTGAGCCACAGGAACAGGCGGTCGTCGAGGCCGTCGCTCCACAGGTCGGCGAGTGCCGTGCAGCCGTTCGCGAACGGCCCGCCGCCCCAGTAGTTGTGCTCGTTGAGCCAGACGTTGGGACCGAAGTCGGAGAGATCGTCGCGGTGCGCCTTGTAGCCCCAGCGGAAGCGGATCACCGGCGAATGGTGCGGCCTGTCGGTGATGAAGCGCCGGCTATCGCGATCCGGGTCCACAAAGCCGCTATCGGTCAGCTCGCGTGCGTAAGTCGCCGGCGTGAGCTGACCGCCGGGGACGCCCTTCGTGTGCATCTGCTCGTCGCGCCGTCCGAGCCGCGTATTGAGGCCGGCGCACAGGCCCCGCTCGGTCGCGTCGAACCACTCGCCGTCGGAGTTGACGCCGTGCACCAGGATGATGACGCCGGGCAGCGCGAGCGGCGCGGTCGCCTCGTGGCAGTCCTTCGCTGGCTGCAGCAGCGCCTCGGCCTGGGCAATCGATCGGAAGAAGGTCATGGTGTTCAGGCCTCGGGCGGCAAGCCGAATTCGACGCGGGCGATGTCGAAGCGGTCGCTCTCGAGCAGCTCGGTTTCGCCGGCGGCGTTCGTCGTGCCTTCGCGGAGGCTGCCGTCGGCGAGAGTGATCCGGTAAGGGAGGTTGCCGAGCGGGCCGCCGTCGGTCGGGCGGAGCAGCCGGAACTTGCGGCCGAGTTCGCCCTCCGCGAAGCGCGGCAGGTCGGTGCCGATCGATCCCGCCCCCTCGAAGCTGTGGGTCGCGGCTTTCACGCTGAAGCGGCCCGGGCAGATCAATTCGATGTTCGCGCCCTTGAGCCGCAGGCCCGCGCCGCCTTCGACGGCGAGCAGAATCTCGTCGTGCGCGAAGGCGATCGTCTTGCCGCGGCTCGCGGTCAGCTTGATGTTGTCGCTCGCGGCGATCTCGGTGTCGCCATGCTGGCTGTGCAGCTGCAGCTTGTCGTGATGCGCGATCGCCTTGAGACCGTCCGCGTGCGAGAAGAGCGAAATGCCGCGGCCGGCGTTCAGACTGAAGCGCTGTCCCGCGGTGAGCTGCAGGTGCTGCTGGGCGACCTGATCGAGGTTCTTGCCGGCATAGCTCAATGACGATTCCGGCGTCGTAAAGGACAATCCGGCCGGCGCGCTGACTCCGATCACCGCCGCGCCGCCCGCTGGTGTTGCGCCGGACGCGGTGTTGCTGCCGTGTTCCCAGTTGCGGAAGGCGTCCTTGAGTTGCGCCTGGGGCGCCGCGTCGACCGGCAGGGCCTGGTGCTCGGCTCCATACGCCCCGAACTGCTTGAACAGATCGAGGCAGGTTTCCATCAGCGACAGCGTTTCGTCGCGCGAAAGCTGCGAGCCGGCGGCGTCGAGGCGTTGCCAGGCGGTCAGTAGCAGGCCCTTGGCCGCACGCAGCGCGCCGGCCTCGTCGGTGCGCAGCTCGAATCCTTCGCCGCGCGGCGCACCGCGCCCGTCGCTGCGCGGGTGCACCAGGTATCCCTGGTTGAGCTGGGTCTTGCCGTGTTCGGACGACAGCTTCGCGCGGATCTCGCCCGTCGTGTCGTCGAAGAGCAGTTCGTTGAAGCGCCGGCCCTTGTGTTCCTTGGATTTGTGCCCCGACAGCGTCTTGTTCGCGGGCAGTTCGCCTGCCCCGGAAAAGGCGGGCGGGCGATGGGTGCCGTTGTAGAGGACGCCGGTGACGAGCGGGCGGTCGATGTCGCCTTCGAGGAACGTGACGACGCACTCCTGGCCCACTCGCGGAATGTATTGTGAACCCCACCCGGCTCCCGCGCTCGGCAGCGCGACCCGCACCCATGTCGAGGAGCGGTCGTCGAAATCCGCGCCGCCGGCGGGATGGTCCTGTTTGCGTTGCCAGTGAAACTGCACCTTGATGCGCCCGTGCTCGTCGGTGAAGATATCTTCACCGTCCGGGCCGACGACGACGGCGGTCGTCGCGACGGGGGCGGTCGGTTTCTGGTGCCGCGTGTCCTCGTACGCCGGCACGACCGGGATGTGGCGGCGCACGGCGGTGAACGTGTTGCGGTACGGAGCGTTCTCAACCGTGACGCCATCCGCGCCCGCCGCGGTGTGCAGTCGCTCGCGTTCCTCCGGCAGCAGGTTGTTGTGCGCCTCGAAAGTCAGGCCCGTGACGAGAAATTGCCGGTCCTCGACCTCGTCCTGGTCGTGCGCCGAATGGTCCTGCAGCTCGAACCAGGTGCCGACCTCGAGCGCTCGCGCGCTTCCGGCGCCGGAAAACGTCTTGTTCGCCAGATCCCGCGCCTGCTGCCGCAGGTCGGCGTAGCGCCCGATTTCGTCGTTGTTTCGCCCGTAGTACGGGCCCTGCGGATCGTAGCTTTCGAGCGTGCGGGTGAGATCGACCCCGGCCTCGCCGTGCCGAATGCGCTGTTCCTGCGCGCCCCGGTAGATGTCGACGGTCTTGTAATCGTAGGAGGATAGGCTCGACCGGCCGGCCGCGAGCTGCCGCCTGCCCTCCCAGCGGTCGATCGCGTCGTCGCTTTCCGTGCCATCGGTGCGGTGGAAGCGGATCGCGGCGGCGTGACCTTGTGGGGGCGCGTAACCCGCGTCGAACAGCACGAGCGTATGCAGGGGGATCTCGCTCCCGACCCCGCCCTGCACCGAGGTGCCGCTGTCGGGGCCGTGGACATGGCGGTAGACGATGCCTTCCTCGAAGAGGAGCCGCTCGATGAATGCGAGATCGCTCTCGCGGTATTGCACGCAGTACGACCGCTTCGGGTAGCTTTGGTCGAGGCGGAGCTCGTAGTTGAAGCTCGCTGCAAGCACGGCGTTGGCCGTGAGATGCTCGTCGAGGATCGACGCGACGATCTCCGGCGCGCTCTTGTCGCTGAACACGCGGCTGTTGTTGCGATGCGCGAGGGCGGCGAGCGCGGGTTCGACTTTGAACCGGTAGCGGGCGAAACCGCCGTCCGCGCCGAGCGCGCGGGCCTCGGTCACGAGACCGGTCAGAAGGCGTTCCCCGCCGTCGGCGAGCCGTAGCGCGATCTCGATCGGCTGGCCGAAAAGGCACTTCAGTTCGACGGACGCGTCGGGACTGAGACAGTCGAGTTCGTAACGGAAGCACGCCGAGAGCCGTTCTTCGCCGCGAATCGTCAGTGGCAGCAGGAGGTCGGGATCGAGGCTGGCGGATTCGGCGAGGCGCAATTTGAGCAGCCGGCGATCGTGGCGGAAGATCGCGGCGCCCAGGGTCCGCAGGTCGGCAAGGATTGAAGATCCCATGAAGAATGCGCGCGGGGTTAGGAGGCGGCATTTTCAATAGGACGACGACATATGTCAAACGCGATGAGCGGGTGCTCGCGTTTGCGGCGCGCTCATGCCGAAGACGTCGCGAAGCCCTTGCAAGGCGGATCGCGCGCCGCGCTGCGCAAGTCTTTCGCCTTGGCACGCCGGTGCGGATTCCCTAGAATCGCCGTCTTGCCGAGGAGCGCTGCGACCCGTGGATTGCCCGGGCCAGGCTCGGCAACCGAACAACGGCGCTCGCAAACCACCACCGGGGTTTGCCGCGCCGTTTGCTTTTGCGCGCGCTTGCGGCCTCCTCCGGTGCCTGAACCGAACGACCGAGGTAGACCATGCAAGCCGACCGCAGCCAAGAACTCCGCGACCTTCTCGCCCGCCGCATCCTGATCCTCGACGGCGCGATGGGAACGATGATCCAGCAGCACAAGCTCGGCGAGTCGGACTACCGTGGCGAGCGCTTCAAGTCCCATCCGAAGGACCTCAAGGGCAACAACGACCTGCTCGTGCTGACGCGCCCCGACGTCGTCGCCGGCATCCACCGCGCCTACCTCGACGCCGGCGCGGACATCATCGAGACGAACACCTTCAACGGCACGCGGGTGTCGCAGGCCGAGTACGGGCTCGCCGAGCTCGCGTACGAGATCAACGTCGAAGGCGCCCGTCTCGTGCGCGAGCTGTGCGACGAATACACCGCGAAAAATCCGGCGAAGCCGCGTTACTGCGCGGGCGTGCTCGGGCCGACGTCGCGCACGCTGTCGATCTCGCCGGACGTGAACGATCCGGGTTTCCGCAACGTCACGTTCGACGCGCTCGTCGACGACTATTTCGAGTCGGCGCGCGGCCTGCTCGAAGGCGGCGCGGACCTGCTGTTGATCGAGACGATCTTCGACACGCTGAACGCGAAGGCGGCGGTGTTCGCGATCGAGAAGCTGTTCGGCGAGCTGGGCCGACGCGTGCCGGTGATGGTCTCGGGCACGATCACCGACGCGTCCGGCCGTACCTTGTCGGGCCAGACCGCGGAAGCGTTCTGGAACTCGCTTGCGCATGCGCGGCCGATCTCGTTCGGACTGAACTGCGCGCTCGGCGCGAAGGAGCTGCGCCAGTACGTCGAGGATCTCGCGCACGTCTGCGACACCCGCGTGTCCGCGCACCCGAACGCCGGCCTGCCGAACCCGCTGTCGCCGACCGGCTACGACGAGACGCCCGAGGCGCTCGCGGCGGCGATCCGCGAGTGGGCGGAAGCGGGCCTCGTGAACATTGTCGGCGGCTGCTGCGGCACGACGCCGGCGCATATCGCGGCGATCGCGGCAGCGGTCGCGGACGTCGCGCCGCGCCAAGTGCCGGACGTCGAGAAGAAGCTGCGCCTGTCCGGCCTCGAACCCTTCAACGTCGGCGCCGACAGCCTGTTCGTCAACGTCGGCGAACGCACCAACGTCACCGGTTCCAAGGCCTTCGCGCGCATGATCCTCGAGGGCCGCTTCGACGACGCGCTCGCGGTCGCGCGCCAGCAGGTCGACAATGGCGCCCAGGTCATCGACATCAACATGGACGAGGCGATGCTCGATTCGCTCGCCGCGATGGAGCGTTTCTGCAAGCTCATCGCGTCCGAGCCGGACATCTCTCGCGTGCCGATCATGCTCGACTCGTCGAAGTGGAGCGTCATCGAGGCGGGCCTGAAGTGCATCCAGGGCAAGGGCGTCGTCAACTCGATCTCGATGAAGGAGGGCGAGGCCGAATTCCTGCGCCAGGCGCGGCTGTGCCGGCAGTACGGGGCAGCGGTGATCGTGATGGCGTTCGACGAGCAGGGCCAGGCCGATACGTTCGAGCGCAAGACCGGAATCTGCAAGCGCGCGTACGAGCTGCTGACCGGCGTCGGCTTTCCGCCCGAGGACATCATCTTCGACCCGAACATCTTCGCGATCGCGACCGGCATCGAGGAGCACGACAACTACGCCGTCGACTTCATCAACGCGGTCGCCTGGATCAAGGAGAACCTGCCTTTTGCCAAGACGTCCGGCGGTGTGTCGAACGTCTCGTTCAGCTTCCGCGGCAACGATCCGGTGCGCGAGGCGATCCACACGGTGTTCCTGTACCACGCGATCCGGGCGGGCCTGTCGATGGGCATCGTCAACGCGGGCCAGCTCGGCGTCTATGACGAGCTCGAGCCGGCATTGCGCGACAAGGTCGAGGACGTCGTGCTGAACCGCGCCGTGGCCAACCCCGGCGGCGCGGGCGAGGCACTGGTCGAATTCGCGCAGAGCGTCAAGGAAGGCAAGGCGAAGAACACCGGGCCGGACCTCGCGTGGCGTGCGCTGCCGGTCGAGGAGCGGCTGTCGCACGCGCTCGTGAAAGGCATCACCGATTTCGTCGTCGCCGACACCGAGGAAGTGCGCGCGAAGCTCGAAGCCGAAGGCCGGCCGCCGCTCGCGGTCATCGAAGGGCCGCTGATGGCCGGCATGAACGTCGTCGGCGACCTCTTCGGTGCCGGCAAGATGTTCCTGCCGCAGGTCGTCAAGTCCGCGCGCGTGATGAAGCAGGCGGTCGCGCACCTGATCCCGTTCATCGAGGCCGAGAAGCTGCGCACCGGCGCGACGTCGAAAGGCCGCATCGTCGTCGCGACGGTGAAGGGCGACGTGCACGACATCGGCAAGAACATCGTCGGCGTCGTGCTCGGCTGCAACGGCTACGAAGTCATCGACCTCGGCGTGATGGTGCCGGCCGAGAAGATCCTGAACGCCGCGCGCGAGCACGGCGCGCAGGCGATCGGTCTGTCCGGACTGATCACGCCGTCGCTCGAGGAGATGAGCCACGTCGCGGCCGAAATGCAGCGCCAGGGCTTCGCCGACGAGGCGCCGCTGCCGCTCTTGATCGGGGGCGCGACGACGAGTCGCGCGCACACCGCGATCAAGATCGCGCCGCACTACACCGGCCCGGTGGTCTACGTGCCGGACGCGTCGCGCGCGGTCGGCGTCGTCACCGCGCTGCTGTCCGAAGGCGGTGCCGAGGATTTCAAGACGCAGCTCGCCGCCGATTACGACAAGATCCGCGCGCAGCACGCGAACAAGAAGGGCGTGCAGCTCGTGAGCCTGGCGGCGGCGCGCGCGAACGCGTTCCGCACCGACTGGGCCGCCGCTCCCGTGGCCGTGTGCAGCAACAGCCACCAGGCCGGGTACCGGCCGTATGTGCCGCCGAAACCGAATGTTCTCGGCGTGCACGCGCTCGACGTGCCGCTCGCCGATCTCGTCCCGTTCATCGACTGGGGCCCGTTCTTCCAGACCTGGGACCTCGCGGGCCGCTACCCGAAGATCCTCGACGACGAAGTCGTCGGCGAAGCCGCGCGCAACGTCTTCCATGACGCGAAGGCGATGCTCGATCGCGTGATCGCCGAAGGCTGGCTCGAGGCGCGCGCGGTGTTCGGCCTCTTCCCGGCGAACAGCCTCGGCGACGACATCGCGTTCTACGGCGACGAGACGCGCTCGGCGGCGCTGATGGTCTGGCACGGCCTGCGCCAGCAGCACGAGCGGCCGAGCGGCAAGCCGCACTATTGCCTCGCGGACTTCGTCGCGCCGAAGGACTCGGGCGTCGCCGACTACGCCGGCGCGTTCGCGGTCACCGCCGGCCTCGGCATCGAGAAGAAGCTCGCCGAGTTCGCGGCCGCGCACGACGACTACCGCGCGATCATGCTGAAGAGCCTCGCCGACCGCCTCGCCGAAGCCTGCGCGGAGTGGCTGCACGCGCGGGTGCGGAAGGAATACTGGGGCTACGCGGCGGACGAGGCGCTCGACAACGACGCGCTGATCGGCGAGGCCTACCGCGGCATCCGTCCCGCGCCGGGCTATCCGGCGTGCCCCGATCACACCGCGAAGGGCGCGCTCTTTGAACTCCTCGACGCCCCGCACAACGCCGGCATGATGCTGACCGAGTCGTTCGCGATGGCGCCGGCGGCGGCCGTCAGCGGCTTCTACCTCGCGCATCCCGACGCGCGCTATTTCGCGATACCGAAGATCGGCCGCGACCAGCTCGAGGACTGGGCGGCGCGCACCGGGACGACCGTCGACGAGGCGGCGCGGTGGCTGGCGCCGCTGCTGTGACCGGGCGGGTGGGACAGGCGGGCCGCTTACGCCTTCTTACCCAGCTTGGGGTGCCCGAGGGAAACAGGGAACGGCGGAAATAGGGAACAGACGGCCGGGGGGAATGAGGGGCAGACCACGAGTTCGTGCAGGAAATCGTGGCCGGTCCCCTATTTCTCCCTATTTCCTTTTTATTCGAACAGCGCTCCGACGCTCTCGCCCGTGTGGATGCGCTCGATCGCGGCGGCGAACAGCGGGGCGACGGTGAGCTGCGTGATCTTCGGCAGGTGCTTGCCGGGCGGCATATGGACGGTGTTCGTGACGACGATCGATTCGATCGGCGCGTCGCGCAGCCGGTCGATCGCCGGCCCGCAGAGCACCGCGTGTGCCGCGCCGGCGTGGATCGAGCGCACGCCGGCTTCGCGCAGCGTGTCGATCGTCGCGAGCAGCGTGCCGCCGGTCGAGATCTCGTCCTCGAAGATCACCGCGTCGCGCCCGGCGACTTCGCCGACGACGCGGCCCTGCTTGACGTCCGTGTCGCTGACGCGCCGCTTGTCGATGATCGCCATCGGGATGCCGAGGCGCTCCGAAAAGCGCCCGACACGTTTCGCGCCGCCGGCGTCGGTCGCGACCGCGACCATCCGCGACAGGTCGTGGTTCTGCCGGAAATGTTCGGCGATCGTCGGGATCGCGGTGAGGTGGTCGACCGGGATGCTGAAGAAGCCATGCACCTGGTCGGCGTGCAGGTCCATCGTCAGCACGCGGTTCGCGCCGGCGGTCGCGAGCATGTCGGCGATCAGCCGGCCGGTGATCGAGATCCGCGGCGCGTCCTTCTTGTCGGAACGCGCGTACGAGTAGTACGGAATCACCGCGGTGACGCGCCGCGCCGACGCGCTCCTCAGCGCATCGAGCGTGATCAGCAGCTCCAGGATGTGCTCGCTGACCGGCTCGGTGAAGGACTGGATCACAAACACGTCGCGCTCGCGCACATTGTCGAGAACCTGCACGCGCAGGTTGTCGTTCGAGAAGCGCGAGATGTGGAGCGGGCTGAGCTGCATGCCGAGCCGCTCGCAGATCTCCTCGGCGAGGGAGCGATTCGAGTTGCAGGCGAAGATGCGGAGGGCGTCTTTCATCGCGTTTGCTCCTGTCGCGTCGATCGAAGGGATCGCCGGCGGAAACGACCGCACCGCCGTCGGGGGAAGAGTCAGCAGCTGCCGATGGCCGATGGCACTCGTCGCGTGAACGCCGGTATTTCCCCGGTAGCGCGATTCGTCGCGGACGCCGGCGTTTCGCTATCCGTGGCGAGCCGCATCGGGTAGAGTTCGGCGCCGATTGTAGGCCTTTCCGTTATCGCCGCAATAACCCGTAACGATGCCGGCCGGGTCGAACGGGCGTTGCGCGCCGTATCCCGAGTCGGCGCGCTTTCCGGCCGCCGGCAGGCGGCGGGACGAAGGGGTCAGCGATACAGCAGGAAAGGCTCGCGCTCCTGCAGCCAGGCCGCTTCGTCGGGTCGCGCGAGCGCGTCGAGATCGGCCGGGCTCGCCACCGGGTCGTCGACCCATTCGCGCAGCAGCTCGCTGCCGTTGATCAGGTCGATCGCGAGGCGGTCGTGCTCGTATTCGTACGCGAAGTCGCGCCACAGCGGGTAGTCGGGCCGCAAGAGGCGCAGCGCCTTGAACGCGAGCGCCTGCAGCCGCCACGGCCGAAACGCGTCGTGGCCGTAATGCGCCGGGTCCTCGACGTGGATCTGCAGGCCGCTGCACAGCTTGCCGGCGTGCTTGTGGAACGTCGGTTCGAACCAGCACTCGCGCAGCACGCAGCCGCCGAGCCAGTCGGGCGCGAGCGCGCGCATCGCGGCAAGCAGCGCGCGCGCGTCGAGGTCCGGCGCGCCGAAGAGTTCGAGCGGGCGCGTCGTGCCGCGGCCTTCGGACAGCGTCGTGCCTTCGAGCATCACCGTGCCGGCGTATGCGCGCGCCATCGACAGGTTCGGTGCGTTCGGGCTCGGGTTGATCCAGCTGCGCTCGCCGAGCGGCCAGCCGTAGCCCGGCGCGGCCTCCGGTGCCCAGCCTTGCATCGCGACGACGTCGCAGTCGACGTCGAGCTTCAGCGTCGCGATGAACCAGCGTGCGAGCTCGCCCATCGTCAGACCGTGGCGCATCGGCAGCGGCCCGGCGCCGACGAAGCTTTCCCAGCTCGACTGCAGGCGCAGTCCTTCGACCGGTCGTCCGACCGGGTTCGGGCGGTCGAGCACCCACACCGCTTTGCCGTGCGCCGCGGCGGCTTCGAGCACGTAGCGCAGCGTCGTGATGAAGGTGTAGATGCGGCAGCCGAGGTCCTGGAGGTCGACGAGCAGCACGTCGAAGCTGTCCATCATCGCGTCGGTCGGCCGGCGCACGTCGCCGTACAGGCTGAACACCGGGATGCGGTGTTGCGGATCGGCGTAGTCCGGCGACTCGACCATGTTGTCCTGCTTGTCGCCGCGCAGTCCGTGCTGCGGGCCGAACGCGGCGGCGAGCCGCAGGTCCGGCAGCGCCGCGAGCGCGTCGAGCGAATGGACGAGGGCGCGGGTCACGGAGGCCGGGTGGGCGAGCAGCGCGACGCGACGCCCGGCGAGCGGGCGGCGCAGCGCGGCGTCTTCGAGCAGGCGGTCGAGGCCGAACTGGATCGGGGCGGTCATGGTTTCCTCGCGGCCGAAAGGCGAAAGGCTTCGTGGCCGGGCGCCAGCACGAAACCGTCGCGGTCGTGAAAATCCGGACGTGCGCCGGGGTGGTGCAGCGCCCAGTACGAAAGTCTGCCGTCGACGGTCTCGACGACGGCGGTCAGGCCGAGCCGCAGCGCGGCGGTCGCGACCGGCGGCAAGCGTCGGGACGGAACGAAGGCTTCGACTTCGAGCCACGCCGCGCCGGATCCGGTCGCGATGCGCGGCGGTTCGACGTCGGCGGGAAGCTCGTACCCGGCATCGCGCTCGCGGTAGCCGCGGAAGTCATAGGCGGCCCATTCGCCCGACGGCGAGAAGTTGAATTCTCGGTAGCGCGCGGAGCCCGCGTCGCCGACGAAGAGTTCGAAGCAGGTATGCGCCCACAGCCCGTCTTTCGGCGCGGGCGGTTGCGGCGCGGGAATGCGCAGGCCGGCAAGCCCACCTTCGATCCGGTAGCGGACCGCGAGCCCGTCCGCCGCCTCCCGGAGCGACGCGAGCACGCGCCAGGCCGGCGCGGAGGCGAGCGGATGCGGGTGCAGGAAGTGGGCCATCACTCGAGCGCGACCGACGCGGTGAAGTACACCGCGTGCGTCGCGAAGTTCGCCGGATGCTCCCGGTGCGCCGGCAGCGCCTGCTCGGTGCGGTCGGCGATCTCCTGATGCTCGTCGCCCAGGTTCAGGGCGGTGACGGCGAAGGTCAGCGGGTTGCCGCGCAGGCGCGTCGCGTAGCGGATGCTCGCATCGACGGTCGTATACGGCTGCGCGACGTAGCGGAAGCGGGGGACGTAGCCGTCGCCGCCGGCGAGCGGGCCGATGCGCAGGACGCTCAGCATGCTCGTCCAGCCGCGGCCGTAGTCCTGCAGCCAGCTGACGCTGGCGGTGTAGGGCGCGCTGCGGTCATCGATGTCCTGCTCGCCGGCGCGGCGGTCGATCAGGCTGTGCGCGACGCGCCATTCGGTGCCGGAGCGCGGTCGGGTGACGAGCTGGTACTCGATGCCGCGCAACGTGATCGGCCGGTCGAGATTCTCGTAGCGGGTCGATCCGAGGAAACCGGACAGCAGCGGCGCCGGATCCGGGTCCGGTTGCGGCACACGCACGATGAAGTCGCGGATGCGTTCGTTGAAGGCCCGTACGTCGAGCGTCGTGTTCCAGGTTTCGAAGCGCCCGAGATAGCCGAGTTCGAGCGCGTCGACGCGCGTCTGGCGCAAGTCCGGGTTCGGCAGGAAGGGCCGCACGAGGGTCGCGCCGCTTGCGGGGTCCGAGGCTCGCACGTCGCCGAAGAGCTCGAACGGAATGCGCTGCCGCCACGCGCGCGAATGGCCGAGGCGCAGCGTGTCGTCCGGCGTCGCCTGCCAGTTCGCGAACGCGCGCGGGCTGAAACGGCCGGGTTCGCCCGAGTATTTTTCGTGCGCGCTGCCGAGGTTCAGCGTCAGCGGCGCGAGCACGCGCCATTCGACGTTGCCGAACAGGCGGTAGAGGTATTGCGGATCCGGGTTGCCGGAGAAGAACAGGAAGGGCGAGTCGACGCGGTCGCGCCGCGCTTCGGCGCCCCATACGAGTTGCAGTGTCGGCGACGGCGTGCTGCGGTGCTGCAGTTCGAGATCGTCACGCTCGCTTTCGCGGTTGCGATCGAGCGGCACCATCGGAAAGAGCGGAGGCGCGCTCGCGGCCCATTCGTCGGTGATGCGTTCGTGATTGCGGTAGTAGTTCACCCGCCACTCGTCGCCCGCGTCCGGGCTGCGCCGCCATTGCAGGTGCACCGTATGGGCGTCGGTGTCGGTGTCGCGCGGCGCGTTGTTTCCGAAGATCGAATCCGCATACCCTTCGCCGCGCCGTCCCGTCGCCGCGGCCGCGCGCAGCAGCAGCGAGTCCTGCGGCGACGGCTGCCAGTCGCCGCGCACGGTCGCCTTGGCGACGCGGCGGCGGTCGTGCAGGTCGTCGAAACCGTCGTCGCGCTGGCTTTCCGCGCCGACCCGCAACGACAGGCGATCTTCGCCGCCGCTCCAGCCGGCCGCCGCGTCACGCACGCCGCGGCTGCCCGCCCGCACGAGGCCGCTCCCCCGCGCGCCGTCGGCGCTGTGGCGCGTGATGATGTTGATGACGCCGAGAAACGCGTTCGCGCCGAAGCTGCTGGCGTTGGTGCCCCGGACGATCTCGATGCGGTCGATCTCGTCGAGCGTCAGCGGCAGCGCGCTCCAGTCAACGCCGCCGAATGCGCTCGCCGTGATCACCGAGCGGCCGTCGATCAAGACCTGCATCTCGGTCGGATTGTCGTTCGACAGGCCGTGATAGGTCACCCACTGCGCATGGCCGCGTTCCTGCCCGACCTGCATCCCGGGGACGAGCCGGAACACGCGGGCGAGGTCGCGGTAGCCGGTCGCGAGGATCATTTCGCGATCGATGACCGTCACCGCGCCGGGCGCTTCGTGCAGCGGCTGCGGCAGGCGCGACGCGGTCAGCACCTGCGGCAGATCTTCGAGATACGGCAGTTCGCCGCTCATTGCTGCCGCGCAGGACGCGGCGAACGCGGCGAGCAGGCCGCCGAAGCTGCGGATCGGGCGAAAGTTCATCGGAGAAGACCTTCCCGTGAAGGCCGGTACTGGAAAACGCCGCGAAGGATAACCGTTCACTACGCCGAACGGGTTATTTCCCGCCGGTGCCGGTATACGGCACCGACGGCGCAGTCGCCTTGCCGTCGCCGCGGCTTTCCGGGCGCTTGCCGTAGGCCTTCGCGCGGCGGTTCGCCGGGTCGCGTTGTAAGCGGCGATGTCGTGCAGGGCCGCCGGGATCGGGATCCGCCGTGCGCGGCTGAAGGTGCACGGCGTTTCTCCCGGCCCCGCGCCCCGACAAATCTCGTAACCAGTCGCCGCGTCGGTATGGAACATCACGTTCCTCGCGGACGTCGGACTTATGAGCCCCCGGATGTTCGCGTTCACGCGGTCGCTCCCGGCGGGCGAGGAGGTCATCATGAACATCAGGACTTGTATTTCCGGTCTCGTGCTGGCCGTCGCGGCCGGCGGTTGCGCAACGTGGGACGGCATGTCGTCGCGAGAAAAAAGTACCGTGATCGGCGCCGGGGTCGGCGGCGCCGCGGGAGCGGTCGCGACCGATGGCGGGGTGCTCGGCACCGTCGGGGGCGCGGCGGTCGGCGGCGTGATCGGCGACCAGGTCGGCAAGCGCAGACGCTGAACTGCCGCGTGGGGTTAATCGACCGCGGGTGCCCGGAAGGGCCCCGCGGTTCGGTTTTTAAAGGGGCCATGTTATATAGGCGGACCCTCATTTCTCGCTGACACCATGCTCGAACTCCTGACCGACCCGCAACTGATCGTCGCCTTCCTGACCTTGACCGCGCTCGAGCTCGTGCTCGGCATCGACAACATCATCTTCATCTCGATCCTCGTCGACAAGCTGCCGCCGGAGCGGCGCGCGTTCGCCCGCCGACTGGGCCTGTTTCTCGCGATGTTCATGCGACTTGCGCTGCTGTCGATCCTCGCGTGGCTCGCCGGGCTGAACAAGGCGCTGTTCGAAATCATGGGCCAGGGGTTTTCGGCCCGCGACATCATCCTGTTGCTCGGCGGCCTGTTCCTCGTGTGGAAGAGCACCGGCGAGATCCACCAGCTGCTCGAAGGCGAGGAAGGCGAGGCGTCGTCGACCGTCAAGGCGACCTTCGCCGCGGTGATCATGCAGATCATCGTGATCGACCTGGTGTTCTCGCTCGACTCGATCATCACCGCGATCGGCATGGTCAATAACCTTGCGGTGATGGTCGCCGCGGTCGTCGCGTCGGTCGGCCTGATGATGGTCGCGTCGGCGCCGATCGGCGAGTTCGTCTCGCGCCACCCGACAGTCAAGATGCTCGCGCTGTCGTTCCTGATGGTCGTCGGCGTCGTGCTGATTGCCGAAGGTTTCGGCCACCACGTGCCGAAGGGCTACATTTACTCCGCGATGGCGTTCTCGGTCATCGTCGAGATGCTCAACATCCGGATGCGCAAGCGCGCGGCGAAGCCGGTCGACCTGCACGAGCCGTACATTCCGCAGAAGGCGGCCGAGCGCGTCTGACCGCGCGGCGCGTCCGGGTCGTCCCCGGCGCGCCCGCCGGCCACCCTCGGCCACCCTCGGCCGCGGCGGTCGCCGGTTATTTGCCGTCGCCCCCCTGTTCGCGTTCCTCGCGCGCGACCGCGGACAGGTCGCGCAAGTACCACGCCGCGTACCCCAAGCCCGCGGCCGCGACCAGCGCGGTGAACACCAGCGTCCCTTCGAACGGCAAGCCGGCGGCGAGGTTCGCGACGACGACGTAGCCGAGATAGCCGGCCGCGACGAGGCCGCCGAGGATGCGGGTGAGGGCGAAAATCTTGCGCTGGCGCAGCGTCGGCGTGGCTTTCGGCATGATGGGGGTGTGTGGTTTCGGACGGCCCGCATCATCGCAGATTTTCCCGCCCTTGCCGCGGCCGCGCGGGATTCTCCCGCGGCCGTCCCTAATTACTTGATAGAATTGGCCTTGTCCCGCCCGGCCACTCGGCTCGGCGGCTTTGTTTTTTTGCGATCCGACGATGTCCGACACCTCCCCCGACACGCCTTTCCCGCCCGAACTGCTGCGCGACGTCGAACGCCGCCGCACCTTCGGCATCATCTCCCACCCCGACGCGGGCAAGACGACGCTGACCGAGAAGCTGCTGCTGTTCGGCGGCGCGATCCAGCTCGCCGGCACGGTGAAGGCGCGGAAGAGCGCACGGCACGCGACTTCCGACTGGATGGAAGTCGAGAAGCAGCGCGGCATCTCGGTGAGCAGCTCGGTGATGCAGTTCGACTACGCCGGGCACACGATCAACCTGCTCGACACGCCGGGCCACCAGGACTTCTCCGAGGACACTTACCGCGTGCTGACCGCGGTCGACGCGGCGGTGATGGTGATCGACGCGGCGAAGGGCGTCGAGACGCAGACGATCAAGCTGCTCGAAGTATGCCGCCTGCGCAACACGCCGATCATCACCTTCGTCAACAAGATGGACCGCGAGGTGCGCGACCCCTTCGACCTGCTGTCGGAGATCGAGGAGGTGCTGAAGATCGACTGCGCGCCGATCACGTGGCCGATCGGCATGGGCAAGACTTTCCGCGGCGTCTATCACCTGCTCGAGGACCGCGTGCTGCGCTTCACACCGGGCGAGGAGAAGCGCAGCGAGGCCGAGGTCATCAAGGGCGTCGCGAACGCACAGCTCGACGCGCTGTTCCCGCTCGAAGTCGGCAAGCTGCGCGACGACGTCGAACTGATCCAGGGCGCGTCGCACCCGTTCTCGCTCGGCGATTTCCTCGCCGGCCGCCAGACGCCGGTGTTCTTCGGCTCCGGCATCAACAACTTCGGCGTGCAGGAGATCCTGCAGGCGCTGCTCGACTGGGCGCCGCCGCCGCAGCCGCGCGTGGCCGGGGTCAATGCGGCCGGCGTCAATGCGGACGACGAGCGCCTCGTGATGCCGGCCGAGGCGCCGTTCTCCGGCTTCGTGTTCAAGATCCAGGCGAACATGGACCCGAAGCACCGCGACCGCATCGCGTTCTTCCGCATCTGCTCGGGGCGCTACAGCTCGGGGATGAAGGTCAGGCACGTGCGCATGGGGCGCGAGATGAAGCTCGCGAACGCGCTGACCTTCATGGCGAACGAACGCGTGCTGAAGGAAGATGGCGTCGCCGGCGACATCATCGGCATCCACAACCACGGCCAGCTGCACATCGGCGACACGCTGACCGAAGGCGAGGCGCTCGGCTACAAGGGCATTCCGTATTTTTCGCCGGAACTCTTCAGCGCGGCGCGGTTGCGCGACCCGCTGAAGTCCAAGCAATTGCAGAAAGGCCTGCAGGAGCTCGGCGAGGAAGGCGCGATCCAGGTGTTCGAGCAGGAAGGCGGCAACATGCTGCTCGGCGCGGTCGGCCAACTGCAGTTCGAAGTCGTCGCGCAGCGGCTGAAGGACGAGTACAAGGTCGACGCGATCTTCGAATCGGCCGACATCCACACCGCGCGCTGGCTGACGTTTCCCGACGAGGTCACGCGCCGCAACTTCGAGCGCGAGCAGGGGATCCGCGTCGGCAAGGACGTCGACGGCAACCCGGTCTATCTCGCGACGAGCCGCTACAACCTAGAAGTGACGATGGAGAAGTGGCCGAAGGTCGGCTTCCACGCGACCCGGGAACACGGGCAGCGACTCGTCTGAGCCTTCGCGGCGCGGGATCGTGCGCACTTCGTCGCGACTTCAGCGCCCGGCCGTCATGCACGCGGCGACGCCGGTCGCGATTTCGCCTGCCATCAGCGCCTGCCGCCGCGCGTCGCGCAGCAGCAGTTCCTCCTCGCGGTGCTTGATCACGCCGGCTTCGAACAGCACCGCGGGCTGCAGCGCGCGGTACAGCACGACCAGATCGTCGTAGTAGTGGACCGCGTGCCGGCGGTCGGCGTAGTCGCGGCGGCGGCTGTTCTTGTGGGTTGGCTCGAAGCCCGCACGCTGAAGCCGCGCGCCGATCGCCGTCGCGCACAGTGCGCTGCGCTCGGGATCGGGGTTGCGCCGTGACACGAACAGCGAATGGCCGGCCCAGCGGTCGTTGTAGCTTTCGGTCCGCCCGTTCCACTCCCAGAAGTCCAGTTCCGACTCGCCGACGGAGTCGTGATGGATCGACAGGAAGAAATCCGCATCGGTCACCTGCGCCGGTCGCGCCGCGAGCGACCCGATCCGGCCGTCGAGGTTGATCACGCGCGTCTTCACGTCGAGGCGATCGAGCGCCGCGAGCACCCGGAGCGCGAGGTCGCGATTGAACTCGAACTCGGTGCGGCCGCGGGCGCTTCGCGCGCCGGAAGCAGAGAGCGTGTGGCCGATGTCGACGGCGACGGTTGCGGGCTCGGCGGGCACGGCGGGCGAAGCGGCCGCAAATACCATCGCCGCGGCGAGGCGAACGATCGCGCGCCCAAGGCCGTCAAGACGAAAGGCGGTCGGCGCGCTGCCGGCGCGACGGCGGCGGCCGATCCTATGGTCCGAGCAGTCTTTCATCGATTCGAGTCAACTTCGCGCTTTTCCGGGTGGAGACGTCAGCCTTGCGCAAAGACCGCCGGAGCGCGCCCGCGAGCAACGGCCGCGTCCGGTCGAACAACGTCGCCTCGCGATTGCTGTTTCTGCGGTCGCTGCAAAACCCGCCGCCCGCGAGGCGGGGCGAGCCTCTCGCGTCCGCGGCCGTTCCGCGCGCCAGTTTGCCGCTAAGCTGAACGGAATGGAACGCAGGAGACGATGGAGATGGACATTCTCTTCCACATGCACGGCGAAGACGCCGAACGCTGGCGCCACGAACTCGCCCGCCGCCTCCCCGACGCGCGGTTCCGCGTCTGGCAGGCGGGCGACGACGCGCCGGCGGACTACGCGCTGGTATGGCGACCACCGGCCGAGCTGCTTCGTGGACGGCACGGACTGAAAGCGGTCTTCAATCTCGGCGCCGGCGTCGATGCGCTGCTCGCGCTGCTGCGCGACGACCCCGACATGCTGGCGCCGGACGTGCCGGTGTTCAAGCTCGACGACGCGGGGATGAGCGAGCAGATGGTGCATTACGCGGCGTATGCGGTATTGCGCCACTTCCGCTCCTTCGACGAATACGCGCGCCAGCAGCAGCGTGCCTGCTGGACGCAACTGCCGACCCGCGAGGCCGCGGTTTTCCCGGTCGGCGTGATGGGTCTCGGCGCGCTCGGTGCGGAGGTGGCGCAGGCGCTCGTCGCGCTCGGCTTTCCGGTGCGCGGCTGGGCGCGCAGCGTGAAGCGCGTCGAAGGCGTGCGCTGCTTCGCCGGCGAACACGAATTCGACGACTTCCTTGCGGGGCTCGAGGTCGTCGTCAATCTGCTGCCGCTGACGGCGGAAACGGAAGGCATCCTCGACCGTCGCCTGTTCGCCCGGCTCGCGCGCGGCGCCCGCGTCGTCAACATCGCCCGCGGCGGCCATCTCGTCGAGGCCGACCTCCTCGCCGCACTCGATGCCGGGCAGCTTTCCGGGGCGTCGCTCGACGTGTTCCGCGACGAGCCGCTGCCGCCGGACCATCCGTTCTGGCGCGACCCGCGCATCGACGTCACGCCGCACGTCGCCGCGCGGACGACGGTCGCCGCGAGCATCGGCCAGATCGCCGAGAGGATCCGCAGCCTGGAACTCGGGCATGCCGTGGGCGGCAAGATCGATCTCGGCCGCGGCTACTAGCGGGGGCGCGCTTCCACGCCTGTTGAAGCCGGCGACGCGTGCACCGCGAGCCACACGGTGTTCATCCCGGTCGACTCGACGCGATGCCGGCAGCGGGCGGGAATCGCGACCCAGTCGCCGCTGCGCAGCGCGAGGTTTCGGCCGTCGGCGAACGCGAGCACGGCTTCGCCCTGCACGATGACGACCCATTCGTCGTGCGGCTGGTCGTACCAGAAGCCTTCCGCGCTCGCGTGGCCGTGCGACACGATGCGCTCGATGCGCACTGCGGGATTCGCGAACAGCGTCTCGAACGCTTCCGCATCCGCCGCGGGCGGCAGGTGTTCGGTCAGGTTTCCGTGGTCGGGCATCGCGGCGTCGCGGGGCGCATCGGGAGCGGGGCGCTTACGTGCCCCGTTTCAGGTCGACGAGCGGCACGATGCCCGGGGGCAGATCGAAGCTCGGGCGGTCCGCCTCGGCTTCGGCGAGCGGATCGCAGCGCTTGAGCGTCGCGAGGCTGCGCACCGTCAGCTCGTGATAGCAGCGCGTGCCGTCGACTTTCCATTCGAGCTCCTGCGCGGTCAGCTCGCGCACGAGCTTCGCGGGCATCCCGGCGGCGAGCATCCGCGGCGGGACGTCCATGCCGGCCTTGACGAACGCGCACGCGGCGACGACCGCGGAGTCGCCGACGATCGCGTTGTCCATGACGACCGCGTTCATGCCGACGAGCGCATTGCGCCCGATGCGGCAACCGTGCAGCACCGCCGCGTGGCCGATGTGGCCATCCTCGCCGACCACGGTGTCGATGTTCGGAAAGCCGTGCATCACGCAGTTGTCCTGGAGGTTCGAGCCCGCCTCGAGCACGATGCGGCCGAAGTCGCCGCGCAGGCTCGCGAGCGGCGCGACGTAGCAGCGCGCGCCGACGTGCACGTCGCCGATCAGCACCGCGTCCGGGTGCACGAAGGCGGTCGGATGGACGACGGGTCGCAGTCCGTCGATCTCGTAGCAGGGCATGGACGGGACCTCGTTCGCCGACTCAGGCTCGCACGACGAGGTTGCGGCCGTTCTGTTTCGCGCGGTAGAGCGCATGGTCGGCGCGGGTGATCAGGTCGTCGGCTTCCGGCGCGCTGCGCTGCAAGGTCGCGAGACCGAAGCTCGCCGTCACTTCGATCCGCTCGTCGCCCGGCCCGATGACTGGTTCGGCCGCGATCAGCGCGCGCGTGCGCTCGGCCCAGATCGCCGCGTTGTCGAGCGTCGTCTCGGGCAGGACGACGAGGAACTCCTCGCCGCCCCAGCGGCAGAAGACGTCGATCTCGCGCAGCCCCGCTGCGACCTTCTTCGCGACCGCCTGCAGCACACGGTCGCCGCACGCGTGCCCGAAGGTGTCGTTGATCTGCTTGAAGCGGTCGAGGTCGAACAGCGCGACGGTCATCGCGTGGTTGAAGCGCAGGCTGCGGCTGATCTCGCTTTTCAGCGCCGAATCCGCGAGGCGGCGGTTGAAGATGCCGGTCAGCGAGTCGTGCGTCGCCGCCCGCGACAGCTCGTCGATCAGCCGCGCGCGCTCGGAGATGTCGCGGATCACCGCCGTCATCTCGATATGGTTGCCGACCCGGATCTTCGCGATCGAGACTTCGATCGGGAATTCGGTCCCGTCGGTACGCAGCCCGCGCACCGCGCTGCGCGACTCCATCGGGCGCGAACTCAGCGGCGAGTCGCGGAACGACGTCATGTATTCGGTGTGCTTGCCGTGGAACCGGGCCGGAATGAAGCGCGACAGCGGCGTGCCGATGACGTCCTCGCCGGCGACGCCGAAAAGGTAGCGCGCCGCCTCGTTCATCAGCTTGATCGATTGCTGCTCATCGACGGTGATCACCGCGTCGTAGCCGTTCTCGACCACCGCTTCGAAGCGCTGGCGCGCGATCTCGAGCTGCTGCTCGAGCAGCTTCCGTTCGGTGATCTCGACCAGCGTCGCGATGACGCGCTGGCGCTCGGCGTCGGCCGGCTTCAGCGGCGAGGCGACGAGCCGCCACCAGCGGCTGGTGCCCGAGCGCTCGACGACGATCTCGATTTCCTGCGGTTCCTGCTCGGCCAGGCAGTGCGCGAGGCATCCCCGCAGCGCTTTCTCGAGGTAGCGCGGCAGGAACTCCGTCAGCGGGCGTTCGATGCAGACCGCGACCGCGCGGCCGCTGATTTCTTCGAACGCCGAGTTCGCGGTGACCAGGATCGCCTGCGAGGGCGAATCCGGCGGCATTTCGAAGATCGCGAAGGCCGCGCCGATCGTTTCGAGCGATGTGGAAAGGGTGTGGTGGGTGCCGATGTTGAGCATGCGTGTGTTCGGTGTCGCCTGTCGGCGCGCAAAAATGAAAAAGGGGCGCCGGCAGCGCCCCGATCCTTCGGCCGGAGGCAGGTCAGTCGATGTGATGGCGACGCTGGACGACGCGGAAGCGGTTCGCGACGAACGCGCTGTCGCTGTAGCTCGCGTTCGCCGCTGGGTTCATGCCGACCCCATGATAGTCGGAGAACGCCGCCGACTGGTTGACGAACACAGCCCCGGTCAGGTTCATCGACAACGCGACGCCGGCGCGCATCGTCGCTTCGGTCATCGCATCGAGGACTTCCGGTTTCGTCGAATAGACGCCGACGGTGAGCGCCCCGTGGTCGCGCACGATGCGTTCGGACAGCGCGACCGCCGCCTCGCCGTCGGCGACGCGGACGACGAACGAGATCGGCCCGAAGCGCTCGACCATGTACTGCTTTTCCTCGGCAGCGTCGCAAGTCAGCAGCACCGGCGTGTGGACTTCGGCATCGGGGAATTCCGGGTGGTCGAGCTTTTTCGACGCGAGCACGACGTCGCCGTATTCGCCGGCCTCGCGGATCCGCCCGAGCGTGTCCTCTGACTGGATCGCGCCGAGCACCGCGACCGCGACGGCCGGGTCGGCGAGGGTTTTCTCGACCGCGGCGGCGAGGTCGGTCGCGACTTCGTCGAAGCTCTTGTGACCCTGGTCGGTGTCGATGCCGCCCGCCGGCACGAGGATCGCCTGCGTCGTCGTGCACATCTGACCGGAATACAGGCATAGCGTGAAGGCAAGGTTGCGCAGCATCGCCTTGTACTGGCCGGTCGACTCGATGACGACGTTGTTCACGCCGGCGAGCTCGGCGTACACCTGCGCCTGCTGCGCGTTGTCGATCAGCCACTGGCCGAACGCGTTGCCGCCGGTGAAATCGATCGACTTCACCGCCGGATCGAGCGCGAGCGCCTGCGTGTCCTCGCGCTTCGCGACGACCGCGAGGCTCACGAGGTTCGGGTCGAGTCCCTGTTCGGCGAGCACTTCGCGGATCACGCGCACCGTGATCGCTGCCGGCAGCACCGCGTTGCCGTGCGGCTTGACGATGACCGGATTGCCGGTCGCGAGCGCGGCGAAGAGGCCCGGGTAGGTGTTCCACGTCGGGAAGGTGCCGCAGCCGATCACGAGCGCGACCCCGCGGCCGACGATCTCGAACTGCTTCATCATCTTCAGCGGCGGGTTCTTGCCTTGCGGCTTCTCCCACACTGCGTCGGCCGGCACGCGGCTCATCTCGTCCCACGCGTAGGCGACCGCTTCGAGGCCGCGGTCCTGCGCGTGCGGGCCGCCCGCCTGGAACGCCATCATCCAGCCCTGGCCGGTCGTCAGCATCACCGCGTGCGCGATCTCGAAACTTCTCCGGTTGAGCCGCTCGAGGATTTCGAGGCAGATGCCGACGCGTCCTTGCGGGCCGATGCGCTGCCAGCCCGGCTGCGCCGCGGCGGCTGCCGCGACGAGCGCCTGCGGGTCGCAAACCGGGTAGCGGATGCCGAGTTCGACGCCGTAGGGCGAGCGCTCGGGCGCGAGCCAGCCGGTCTGCCCGGGCTGATCGAGCGCGAACTCCTTGCCGAGATGCGCTTCGACGGCGCGTTTGCCGTCGTGATTGGCGGTCTCGCCGTAGACCTTCGGGCTCGGCATCTCGGGAAACGGCGTCCAGTAGCCGCGCGTGCGCACGGCGTGGACGGCGGCGTCGAGCGTTGCCTGGTGCTTTTCGAATAGCGGGTGCGTCATCGGGTGTCTCCTCGCGTCGTGGTCGGTAATCCGCCGGGCCTCTGCGGGGCGTTGTTGGCGGCAATTTTCAACTGAAACAAATCGTCAAGCAGAAATCAGTTGTTTTTTGATCTGGATCAACATTACTATTGATTGACCGGTCGGTCAAATCAAGCTAAAACATATAACCCTTCCGACGTCGCTTCAGGTACGACGATGGGCGGCAGGACCGGCCGACCTGCACGACCAACAAGGAGACCTGAATGAGCAGTGAGCTTGACATGCAGGGCGAAACGGTCCGTCTCGACGTGGCCGCCGGCGTCGCGACGCTGACGCTGAACCGGCCGGACCGGCTCAACAGCTTCACGCAGCAGATGCACGAGGAAGTGCGCGCAGCGCTCGCCGCCGTCAGGGCGGGCCGCGAAACGGGCGCGGTGCGCGTGCTGGTGCTCACCGGCGCCGGCCGCGGCTTCTGCGCCGGGCAGGACCTGTCCGACCGGGCCGTGGCCCCCGGCGAGGCACCGGTCGATCTCGGCGAATCGGTCGAGAAGAACTATAAGCCGCTCGTGCTGGCGATCCGCAGCCTCGAGCTGCCGGTGATCGCGGCGGTCAACGGCGTCGCGGCCGGCGCGGGTGCGAGCCTCGCGCTCGCCTGCGACCTGGTCTTCGCCGCGCGTTCGGCGAGCTTCATCCAGTCCTTCAGCAAGCTCGGCGTCGTGCCCGACACCGGCGGCAGCTGGATCCTGCCGCGGCTCGTCGGCCCGGCGCGCGCGCTCGGCATGGCGCTGCTCGGCGAGAAGCTTCCCGCCGAGCAGGCCGAAGCCTGGGGGCTGATCTGGAAATGCGTCGATGACGACGCGCTGATGCCGACGGTTCAGGGCGTCGCCGCGGCGCTCGCGAGCGGCCCGACGTTCGGCTACGCGAAGACGAAGCAGGCGATCTGGGCGAGCTCGATGAACGACTTCGAGACGCAACTCGATCTCGAGCGCGACCTGATGTCGGTCTGCGGCCGTTCGAACGATTACCGCGAAGGCGTCGCGGCCTTCGTCGAGAAGCGCGCGCCGCGCTTCAAGGGGGACTGAGATGCGATGCATCGCAACGCATTCGTGCGACGGAGGCCGGCGATGACCGAGGCCGGCTACCGCGACCTGACGAACGGCCTCGATCCCCAGCGCCTCGCCGAGCACGTGCGCGACGGCATGTCCGAGAACGACCGCACGGTGCGCTCGCTCGGCATCCGCTTCGACGCGGTCGCGCCGGGCTACGCGAAGCTGCGCATGACGGTGCGCGACGAAATGCTGAACGGCTTCGGCATCTGCCATGGCGGCTACATCACGGTGCTCGCGGATTCGGCGTTCGCGTATGCGTGCAACAGTCACAACGAGCAGACCGTCGCGTCGGGCATCAGCGTCGATTTCATGGCGCCGGGACGCCCGGCCGACGTGCTGACCGCCGAGGCGAAGGAAGTGTTCGTCGCCGGGCGCACCGGCCTTTACGACGTCACCGTCGTCAATCAGCGCGAGGAACTCGTCGCGGTGATGCGCGGCAAGTCCTACCGGCTCAAGGGCCGGGCGGTGGTCGAACTGTGAAGAACCGATCCTGACGCGGATCGACGAGAGCGGCGCCGCCTTTGGACGGCAGGATTCCGCTCCGCGAGAAATCCGCGCAGGGTGGGACAACGAGGTGAAGGAGACAACATGCCCGTCAAGAACCCGTCGCCCGGCGAACTCGAAGCGATCGAGACCGTCGGTCGCGACGAACTGCGCGCGCTGCAGCTCGAGCGACTCAAGTGGAGCCTGCATCACGCGTACGAGAACGTCCCGCATTACCGCAAGGCCTTCGACGCGAAGGGCGTGCACCCGGAGGACCTGAAAACCCTCGCCGACCTCGCAAAGTTCCCATTCACCGCGAAGGCGGACCTGCGCGACAACTACCCGTTCGGGATGTTCGCGGTGCCGCGTCACCAGCTCGCGCGCGTGCATGCGTCGTCCGGCACGACCGGCAAGCCGACCGTCGTCGGCTACACGCTGAAGGACATCGACACCTGGGCCGGCCTCGTCGCGCGCTCGATTCGCGCGGCGGGCGGGCGGGCCGGCGACATGGTGCACATCGCGTACGGCTACGGCCTCTTCACCGGCGGGCTCGGCGCGCACTACGGCGCCGAGCGGCTCGGCTGCACCGTCGTGCCGATGTCCGGCGGCCAGACCGAGAAGCAGATCCAGCTGATCCAGGACTTCAAGCCCGACATCATCATGGTGACGCCGTCCTACATGCTGACGATCCTCGACGAGATGGAGCGCATGGGGATCGACCCGAAGTCGACGTCGCTGAAAGTCGGCATCTTCGGCGCCGAGCCCTGGACGCAGGGCATGCGCGAGGCGATGGAGGCGCGCGCCGGCCTCGAAGCGGTCGACATCTACGGCCTGTCCGAAGTGATGGGGCCCGGGGTCGCGAGCGAATGCGTCGAGTCCAAGGACGGCCCGGTCGTCTGGGAAGACCACTTCTACCCGGAGATCGTCGATCCGGTGACCGGCGAAGTGCTGCCCGACGGCGAGGAAGGCGAGCTGGTCTTCACGACGCTGACGAAGGAGGCGATGCCGGTCGTGCGCTACCGCACGCGCGACCTCACGCGGCTGCTGCCGCCGACCTCGCGCAGCATGCGGCGGATGGCGAAGATCACCGGCCGGTCGGACGACATGCTGATCATCCGCGGCGTGAACCTCTTCCCGACGCAGATCGAGGAGCTGATCTGCCACATGCCGCAGCTCGCGCCGCAATACATGCTCGAAGTCGACAAGCACGGCCACATGGACACGCTGACGGTGAAAGTCGAGCTCGATCCCGACGCCCGCGTCGGCCGCCATCCCGAACAGAAGGAGGCGATCGGCGGCGAACTCGCGCACCGCATCAAGACCTTCATCGGCGTGTCGGCGAAAGTCGTCGTCGGCGAGCCGTTCACCATCGAGCGCGTGACGGTCGGCAAGGCCCGACGCGTCGTCGACCGCCGGCCGAAAGAGTAAGAGACGAGGAACCAGCACATGTACACGCAAGCATTGGACATTCCGCAGCAGAACGCCGAGCCGAAAGGCCCGCGCACGCTCGAAAACCCCGCCTACCAGGCCGAGTTCGACGCGAAGATCGACGCCGGCGGCTACATCGAGGCGAAGGACTGGATGCCCGAGTCCTACCGCAAGACCTTGATCCGCCAGATCAGCCAGCACGCGCATTCCGAGATCGTCGGCATGCTGCCCGAAGGCAACTGGATCACGCGCGCGCCGACCCTGAAGCGCAAGGCGATCCTGCTCGCGAAAGTGCAGGACGAGGGCGGCCACGGCCTGTACCTCTACGCCGCGGCCGAGACGCTCGGCGTGTCGCGCGACGAGCTGCTCGAAGCGCTGCACTCGGGCAAGGCGAAGTACAGCTCGATCTTCAACTACCCGACGCTGACCTGGGCCGACATCGGCGTCATCGGCTGGCTCGTCGACGGCGCCGCGATCATGAACCAGATCCCGCTGTGCAAGTGCAGCTACGGCCCGTACGCGCGGGCGATGGTGCGGATCTGCAAGGAGGAATCGTTCCATCAGCGCCAGGGCTACGACCTGCTGCTGACGATGATGAAGGGCACGCCCGAGCAGCGCGAGATGGTGCAGGACGCGGTCAATCGCTGGTGGTGGCCGTCGATCATGATGTTCGGGCCGCACGACAAGGACTCGACGCATTCGGCGCAAAGCGCGCGCTGGGGCATCAAGCGCATCTCGAACGACGACCTGCGGCAGAAGTTCGTCGACGCGACCGTCGAGCAGGCGAAAGTCCTCGGCGTCACGCTGCCCGACGCGGACCTGAAATGGAACGCGGACCGTGGCCACTACGACTTCGGCGCGATCGACTGGGACGAGTTCTGGAACGTCGTCAATGGCTACGGCCAGGGCAACGTCGATCGTCTCGCAGCGCGCGTGAAAGCGTGGGACGACGGCGCATGGGTGCGCGAGGCCGCGCTCGAACACGAACGCAAGCGCGCCGCGTGCGGGCGTGATGCGGCGTGAGTGACGGAGCGAGCCGGGAATGTCGGACGTCGCTTCGCTCGGTCCGGCCTGCGTGAGCCCCGGCAGCGTGCCGGATAGGACGACAAGTAGGTCGGCGTGAGCGTAGCGAAGGCCGACGCGAATACAGGTTTGGAGAACGGCGCCGCGAATGACGGTCCCGCACAGGAGGAGAAGAAATGGAACGCAAGGAATGGCCGCTGTGGGAAGTCTTCGTGCGCAGCCGCAACGGGCTCGATCACAAGCATTGCGGCAGCGTGCACGCGTCCGACGCGAAGCTTGCGCTGCAGGTCGCGCGCGACGTGTATACGCGGCGGCAGGAAGGCGTGAGCATCTGGGTCGTGCAGGCCGACCACATCGTTGCGTCGGACCCGGACGCGAAGCCGGAGCTGTTCGACCCGGCCGAGGACAAGATCTATCGGCATCCGACGTTCTACCGGCTGCCGGACGAAGTGAACCACATGTGAGGCAGGACCCGGAGCGGCCGTCGGCACTCACCGGGCACAAACGGGCGCACCGGCTCTCGCGAGCCGCACGCCCCGCCCGCAGCGGCCACACCGCGGCCCTCCGGTCCCACGGAGACGAAAAATGACCCCGACCCCTGAACATATCGAATACGTGCTGCGCCTCGGCGACAACGCGCTGATCCTCGGCCAGCGGCTGTCGGAGTGGTGCGGCCACGCGCCGGTGCTCGAAGAGGACATGGCACTCGCGAACATGTCACTCGACCTGATTGGCCAGGCGCGGATGCTGCTGACGCACGCCGGCCGGCTCGAAGGCCGCGGCCGCGACGAAGACGGACTCGCGTTCCTGCGCACCGAGCCGCAGTACCGCAACCTGACGCTGTGCGAGCTGCCGAACGAGGACTTCGGCCGCACGATGCTGCGCAATTTCCTGTTCGCGAGCTTCCAGAAGCTGCTGTGGCAGCGCCTCACCGAGTCGGCCGACCCCGAGCTCGCGGCGATCGCGGCGAAGAGCCTGAAGGAGGCGCGCTACCACGCGCAGCATGCGGGCGACTGGGTCGTGCGCCTCGGCGACGGCACCGACGAATCGCATGCCCGCATGCAGGGGGCGCTCGACTACCTGTGGCCTTACACGGCGGAGTTCTTTGCCGCGACGCCCGTGGACGACGCGGTCGTGGCGGGCGGAGTCGGTCCGGCCTGGAGCGACTTCGAAGCCGCGTGGGAGGGGGAGATCGTGCCGGTGCTCCATGCCGCGACGCTGATCATTCCGGCGCGCACGCCGTTCAAGTCCTACGGCAAGTTCGGCCGCCACAGCGAGCATCTCGGGCATCTGCTCACGGAGATGCAGTATCTGCAGCGCACCTACCCGGGTACGCAGTGGTAAGCGTCACGGCCATGCTGACCGAAGCGCAGGCGTGGGACGTGCTCCGTGCCGTGCCCGACCCCGAGATCCCGGCGATCTCGGTGACCGAGCTCGGCATCGTGCGCGAGGTGCTGGCGCGCGAAGGGGGGCTGCACGTCGTCGTGACGCCGACCTATTCCGGCTGCCCGGCGACCGAGGTCATCTCGCAGAGCATCCACGACGCACTGGTCGGCGCCGGCGCCGGCGAAGTTTCCGTCGAGACGCGCCTCGCGCCCGCCTGGACCACGGACTGGATCGCTGAGCCGGCAAAGGAAAAGCTGCGCGCCTACGGCATCGCGCCGCCGCAGGGTGACGCCCCGGCCGGTCCGCAGCCGATCCGTTTCGTACCGAAGAAGCTCACGTGCCCGCGCTGCGGCTCGACCGACACGGTGCGCCTGTCCGAGTTCGGCGCCACTGCGTGCAAGGCGCTGTACCGCTGCCAGAGCTGCCGGGAGCCGTTCGAATATTTCAAACCGATATGAGGAGCGAGTCGCTCGAAGAAGCGATCGAGGAGACAAAACCATGACGACGACGCACAGAACACCGAAATTCCATCCGCTGAAAGTCGCCGAAGTGCGGCGCGAAACGCCCGAGGCAGTCAGCCTGCGCTTCGATGTGCCGAATGAGCTCGCCGACGACTACCGCTTCGTGCAGGGGCAGCACCTGAACCTGAAAGTGAAGATCGGCGGCGAGGAGCTGCGCCGCTCGTACTCGATCTGCGCCGGCGTCGACGACGCAGAACTGCGCGTCGCAATCAAGAAGGTCTCCGGCGGAGCGTTCTCGACCTGGGTCAACGCCGACGGGATCAAGGTCGGCGACGTCGTCGAGGTCATGACGCCCGAAGGCCGCTTCCATACGCCGCTCGACCCGGCGCACGCGAAACAGTACGTCGCGTTCGCGGCCGGCAGCGGCATCACGCCGATCCTGTCGCTGATCAAGACGACGCTGCGGGCCGAGCCGAAGAGCCGATTCACGCTCGTGTACGGCAATCGCCGCCAGTCCAGCGTGATGTTCGCCGAGGCGCTCGAAGACCTGAAGAACCGATACCTCGCGCGCTTGACGCTGTACAACCTGTTCTCCCGCGAGGAGCAGGAAGTGCCGCTGTTCAACGGCCGGCTCGACGGCGAGCGCGTCGCGGCCTTCCTCGACACGCTGATCCCGGTCGATTCGATCGACGAGGCGTTCGTCTGCGGACCGGGCGGCATGATCGACGACGTCGAAGCGGCGCTCGCACGGGCCGGTGTTTCGCCCGAGCATCTCCACGTCGAGCGGTTCGGCGTGCCCGCGAGCGCGCCGGACCACCACGTCGAGCCGGGCGACGCCGTGCAGGCGACGATCACCGTGATCGCCGACGGCCTGAAGCGCGAGATGGAGTTCCGTGCCGAAGACCCGTCGATCCTCGACGTCGCGCTCGCCGCGGGCATGGACTTGCCGTACTCATGCAAGGGCGGCGTCTGCTGCACGTGCCGCGCGAAGGTCGTCGAGGGCAAGGTGCGCATGGACAAGAACTTCACGCTCGAACAGCCCGACATTGAGGCCGGCTACATCCTGACCTGCCAGGCGCACCCGCTGACCGAGCGCGTCGTGATCTCGTTCGACGAGCGGTGACGCAGCGAGCGGCGGCGTGGAACGTAGGTCGGCGTGAGCGCAGCGAAGACCGACGCGGCGAGCATTGGAGCCGGGGACGTCGGACATCGCTGCGCTCAGTCCGACCTACGCAGTAAGCGATGACTGCCCCGGGCTGGTCGACGGCGAACCGTAGGTCGGCGTGAGCGCAGCAGAGGCGGACGCGTAGCGTGACGAGCCGGGGACGTCGGACCACGCTCCGCGGGGCCGGACCCAGGTCGCGGACGGTGGCGGAACGCAGGCGAAGTCGAGGGGGCGGAAAAATCTGGCCCCGATACTTGAAGCTGATTTAATTTAACCTTAAAGAAACGCGGCGGGCCGGTTGGCGACGACGCCCAAGCGACGGAACAGGCATGGCCAGAGGCAAGGCAGCGACATTCGAAACACAGCGCGCGGCGATTCTCGAGGCGGCGGCGGTGCTGTTCGCCCGGAGAGGCTTCCACCACGCGTCGATGGCGGCGCTCGCGGAAGCGTGCGGGGTTTCGAAGCCGCTGCTGTATCACTACTACCGCGACAAGGACCACATCCTCTTTGACCTCGCGGACAGCTACATGGATCGGTTGCTCGCGATCGTCGGCGAAGTCGAGGAGCGGAAGCTCAACGCGGAGGAGCACTTCTCCGCGCTCGTGACCTGTTTCATGGAAGAGTACGAGCATGCGTACGCACAGCACATCGTGCTGGTGCAGGATGTGAAGTTCCTGCAGCGGGAGCTGGCCGACCAGGTCGCCGGGAAGCAGCGTGCGGTCGTCGCGGCGTTCGCCCGGGCGATCGCGCGGATCGAGCCGGGCCTGACGCGTCGCAAGCTCGAACGCCCGGTAACGATGATCCTGTTCGGGATGATCAACTGGACGTTCACGTGGATGCGCGCCGACGGGCGATTGACGTTCCGCGACATGGCGCCGGTCATCACCGGCATCTTCCTGAACGGCGTCCGAGGCTACGTCGAGCAGGAAAAGCGGCTGCCGGCTTGACGGCGGCGCAGCGGGACGGTGTGCGACGGCTTCGGCGCACGAGGGTGCGGGGCGTTCCGCGGAAGTCGCCGGCCGGCGCGGCGGGCCGTTCCGGCGGGTCGGGGGCGACGGGCCTCGGGTGGCGGCGAAGTATTTTCGACCGATAAGTAAATTTTGCTCGCCAGTCACCGATTTGATACACAATAATCCGACACAGCAACAAAAAATGTTGCGCGTGGCCGAAGCACACCTCGGGGCCGGCCACCGATAAACCGAAGAGGAGGAGACATCATGAAGGCTCGCAGTTCAGTGATCGCAGCGCTCGCGCTGGTTGCCGCGTCCGCGGCGCATGCCGACATCAACGTCGGCGTGACCGTGTCGGCCACCGGCCCGGCCGCCTCGCTCGGCATCCCGGAAAAGAACACCATCGCGCTGATGCCGACGACGATCGGCGGCGAGAAGGTCAACTACATCGTGCTCGACGACGCATCCGACACGACGGCCGCGGTCAAGAACATCCGCAAGCTGATCTCCGAGGACAAGGTCGACATCGTGCTCGGTTCGACGACGTCGCCGAACTCGCTGGCGATGATCGACGTCGCCGCCGAAACCGGCACCCCGATGATCTCGATGGCCGCCTCGGCGCGCATCGTCGATCCGGTCGACGAAAAGCGGCGCTGGGTTTTCAAGACGCCGCAGAACGACGCGCAGATGTCGACGGCGATCGTCGAGCACATGACGAACAACGGCGTGAAGACGGTCGCGTTCATCGGCTTCGCCGACGCGTACGGCGAAGGCTGGTACGAGCAGTTCTCGTCGGTCGCCGAGGCGCGCAAGCTGAAGATCGTCGCGAACGAACGCTTCAACCGCAACGACACGTCGGTGACCGGCCAGGTGCTGAAGCTTGTCTCGGCGCGCCCCGACGCGATCCTGATCGCGGGCTCCGGCACGCCGGCAGCGCTGCCGCAGAAGGCGCTGAAGGAGCGCGGCTACACCGGCAAGATCTACCAGACGCACGGCGTCGCGAACAACGACTTCCTGCGCGTCTGCGGCAAGGACTGTGAGGGCACGCTGCTGCCGGCCGGCCCGGTGCTCGTCGCGAGCCAGCTCGCCGACAGCAACCCGGTGAAGAAGAGCGCGATCGACTACATCACGAAGTACGAGGCGGCGCACGGCAAGGGCAGCGTCTCGACGTTCGGCGCGCACGGCTGGGATAGCGGCATGCTGCTCGCCGCGGCCGCGCCCGAGGCGCTGAAGAAGGCGAAACCGGGGACGAAGGAGTTCCGGGTCGCCCTGCGCGACGCCCTCGAGAACCTGAAGGAAGTGCCGGCCGCGCATGGCATTTTCAGCATGAGCCCGACCGACCACCTGGGTCTCGACCAGCGCTCGCGTGTGATGGTGCAGATCCAGAACGGAACGTGGAAGCTGATGCGCTGATTCCTGCTTCGAGTCGTCGACTTCCGTCGGCGCCGCTCGCGCCGCGGAAGCCCGGCGCTCCATCCAGATAGCCCCAGGCGGCCCGCCGAGGTCGCTGGGGTAACGAGGTTCACCGATGGATTTCCAGATTGCTTTGCTGCTCGGGCAGGACGGGATCACGAACGGGGCGATCTACGCGCTGCTCGCGCTCGCCCTCGTGCTCGTGTTCGCGGTCACCCGCGTGATCTTCATTCCGCAGGGCGAGTTCGTCTCATACGGCGCATTGACCTTGGCGATGATCCAGGCCGGGGGCATCCCGGCGACGGTGTGGCTGCTGCTCGGCGCCGGCGTGCTCGCGGCCGCGCTCGACACGCGGCATGCCTTGCGCTCGCGTCAGCCCGGCCGGTTCGTCCAGCTCGTCGGCTGGAACGTCGGGTATCCGCTCGCGCTCATCGGGCTGCTGTACGCGCTGCCGGTCGCGGAGCTGCCGATGCTCGTCCAGGTCCTGTTCGCGCTCGCGGTCGTCGTGCCGATGGGGCCGCTGATGTACCGGTTGATCTTCCAGCCGATCGCGGCGGCGCCGGTGCTGATCCTGCTGATCGTGTCGGTCGCGGTGCACGTCTCGATGGTCGGCCTCGGCCTGCTGTTCTTCGGCGCAGAAGGCTCGCGCACGCCGCCGTTCTCCGAGGCACGCTTCGACGCCGGTCCGCTGATGATCTCGGGCCAGACCATTTGGGTAGTCGTGTCGTCGCTCGTGCTGATCGTCGCGCTGTACCAGTTCTTCGAGCGCACGCTGTACGGCAAGGCGCTGCGCGCGACCGCGATCAACCGCGTCGGCGCGCGGCTGATGGGTATCTCGCCGGCGCTCGCGGGGCGGCTGACGTTCTTCCTCGCGGCGCTGATCGGCGCGCTGTCCGGCGTGCTGATCGCGCCGATCACGACGATCTACTACGACACCGGCTTCCTGATCGGCCTGAAGGGCTTTGTCGGCGCGATCATCGGCGGGCTCGCGAGCTACCCGGTCGCTGCCGCGGGCGCGGTGCTCGTCGGCATCCTCGAGGCGTTCAGCTCGTTCTGGGCGAGCGCCCACAAGGAAGTCATCGTCTTCACGCTGATCATCCCGGTGCTGTTGTGGCGCTCGCTGAAGGGCCGCCACGTGGAGGAAGAGGAATGAAATCCGTGGGCACGAAAACCCTGGAAATCAAGACCGCGGAGCTCGAACCCGCGCAAACGAAGGGCGGCATTCCGCCGCGGCTCGTGCTGGGCGTCTTTCTCGCGCTGCTCGCGGCCGCGCCGCTGATGCTGTCGCCGTTCTACGTCACGCTGCTCAACTACATCGGCCTGTACGCGCTGGTCGCGCTCGGCCTCGTGCTGCTGACCGGCGTCGGTGGCCTGACGAGCTTCGGGCAGGCGGCCTTCGTCGGCCTCGGCGCCTACACGACCGCGGTGCTGACGACCGCGACCGAGCTGCCGTGGTGGCTCGCGTGGGCGGGCGGCTCGCCGTGGCTCGCGCTCGTCGTCGGCCTCGTCTTCACCGCGACGGTCGCGATCGTGCTCGGTTCGATGACGCTGCGCCTGTCCGGGCATTACCTGCCGCTCGGCACGATCGCGTGGGGCATCAGCCTGTATTTCCTGTTCGGCACGCTCGAGACGCTCGGCGGCCACACCGGTCTCAGCGGCATTCCGGCGATCAGCGTGTTCGGCTTCGAGCTCGACGAGGGCAGCGAACTCTATTACCTGATCTGGCTGTTCCTGCTCGCGGCGGTGCTGACGACGCAGAACCTGCTCGATTCCCGCGAAGGCCGCGCGATCCGCGCGTTGAAGGGCGGCATGGTGATGGCCGAGGCGATGGGCGTGAACACCGCGCGCTCGCGGATGATCATCTTCGTGATCGCCGCGCTGCACGCCTGTGCGTCGGGGTGGCTGTACGCGCACCTACAGCGCTTCGTGAACCCGACGCCGTTCGGTCTGCATATCGGCATCGAGTACCTCTTCATGGCGGTCGTCGGCGGCGCCGGCCACGTGTGGGGCGCGCTCGTCGGCGCCGGCGTGATCACCGTCGCGAAGCAGTGGCTGCAGGACATCCTGCCGCAGCTCTTCGGCCAGAGCGGCAACTTCGAGGTGATCTTCTTCGGCCTGATGATGATCGTGATCCTGCAGCGCGCGCGCGACGGCCTGTGGCCGATCCTCGCGCGCCTCGTCCCGGTCCGCGCGCAGCGGCGCGAGCTCGCGCCCGCCGAGGCGCTGTCGAGGAAGCCGCTGCCGGTGGCGGGCGAGGTGATCCTCGAAGCGAAGGACGTCACGCGGAAGTTCGGCGGACTCGTCGCCAACAACAACATGAGCCTCGAAGTGCGCGCCGGCGAGATCCTCGCGTTGATCGGCCCGAACGGCGCCGGCAAGAGCACGATGTTCAACCAGATCTCGGGGGTCGACACGCCGACCTCGGGCGAGGTGCTGTTCCTCGGCAAGCCGGTCGCCGGTCGCGACTCGCGCGAGATCGCGCGGATGGGCATGAGCCGCACGTTCCAGCATGTGAAGCTGTTGCCGAACATGAGCGTGCTCGAAAACGTCGCGATCGGGGCGCATCTGCGCGGCGACAAGGGGGTGCTCGCGTCGGCGTGGCGCCTCGACCGGCCCGAGGAAGCACGGCTTCTCAAGGAAGCCGCGCGGCAGATCGAACGCGTCGGCCTCGCCGAGCATATGTTTGAACCGGCCGGCAGCCTCGCGCTCGGCCAGCAGCGTATCCTCGAGATCGCGCGCGCGCTCGCGGCTGACCCGTGCCTCTTGCTGCTCGACGAGCCGGCGGCCGGACTGCGCTTCAAGGAAAAACAGGCGCTCGGCGAGCTGCTGAAGAAGCTGCGCGGCGAAGGGCTCGGCATCCTGCTCGTCGAGCACGACATGGACTTCGTCATGGGCCTCGTCGACCGGGTCGTCGTGATGGAATTCGGTCAGAAGATCGCCGAGGGCCTGCCGGAGGACGTGCAGAAGAACCCGGCGGTGCTCGAAGCCTACCTCGGAGGCGTCGAATGAATGCGAATATCCATATGAACCAGCTTCTCGTGAAAACCGTCCTCGAAGTGCGCGATCTCACCGTGTCGTACGGCAAGGTCGAGGCGCTGTCGAACGCGAACATCCGCGTCGGCGAAGGCCAGATCGTCACCGTGATCGGGCCCAACGGCGCGGGCAAGACGACGATGCTGTCGGCGATCATGGGCCTGCTCGATTCGAAGGGGAAGGTCGATTTCGACGGCACCGTCGAAGGTGTGCCGGCCGTCGAGCGCATGGTCGCGCGCGGCATGAACCTCGTGCCCGAGAAGCGCGAGCTGTTCGGCGAGATGAGCGTCGAGGACAACCTGCTGCTCGGCGCCTTCCAGCGCTATCGCGGCGGCAAGCGGGACCACGCACAGACGATGGAAGAGGTCTACCAGCTTTTCCCGCGGCTGAAGGAGCGGCGCACGCAGCTCGCCGGCACGCTGTCGGGCGGCGAGCGCCAGATGCTCGCGGTCGGGCGCGCGCTGATGGCGAAGCCGAAGCTCCTGATGCTCGACGAACCGAGCCTCGGCCTCGCGCCGCTGATCGTGCGCGAGATCTTCCGCATCATCACGGAGCTGCGCCGGCGCGGCGTGTCGATCCTGCTCGTCGAGCAGAACGCCCGCGCGGCGCTGCAGGTCGCCGACTACGCCTACGTACTCGAGACCGGCGCGATCGCGATGGAAGGGCCGGCGGCCCAGCTTGCCGACGACCCCCGCGTCATCGACGCTTACCTCGGACTCGGCGGCAAGCACCAGGCGATGCTCTCGACCTGACGCGAGGCGCAAACGCGGATCTCCGACGTCCTGCGGGGAGCGGCGGCAGTCCGTCGGATTTCCGCCGCTGTTGCGCAGGATTTCATCAGCCGTCCGGTTGCACCGCGCGATGCTCTTGGCACAATGACGGCTCGCTTGCGCGGGCGCGTTTTGCGCCCGTCGTCCTTACGATCCCAGGAGACTGCATGACTTCCCGACTGCTTGCGCCCGTCCGCCTCGGCGCGCTCGAACTGCCGAACCGTGTCGTCATGGCCCCGCTGACGCGTTGCCGCGCGGACAACCCCGACTTCGCGCCGACCGAATCGATGGCGCGCTATTACGCGCAGCGTGCGAGTGCCGGCCTGATCGTGTCGGAAGGAACGATCGTTTCGCCGCAGGCGCGGGGCTACCCTTTTACGCCGGGCATCTGGTCCGAGGCACAGGTCGTCGGCTGGCGCCGGGTCACGGACGCGGTGCACGAAGCGGGCGGGCGCATAGTCTGCCAGTTGTGGCATTGCGGGCGCCTGTCCTTGCCCGAGTTCCACGACGGCGAACTGCCGGTCGCGCCGTCGGCGGTCAATCCCGAGTGGAAGATGTTTACGCCGGAGGGAATGAGGACGACGGTGACGCCGCACGCGCTGAGGCGCGAGGAGATCGCCGCGGTCGTCGCCGATTTCGGCCGTGCGGCCCACAATGCGGTGCTGGCCGGTTTTGACGGCGTTGAAATCCACTCGTCGAACGGCTATCTGTTTCACCAGTTCTTCTCTCCGTGCGCGAACCGGCGCGACGACGAATACGGCGGCAGCCACGAGAATCGCGCCCGCTTCTTCTTCGAGGTGCTCGACACGGTTGCCGCGGAATGGTCGCCGTCGCGGATCGGGTTCCGGCTCAATCCGATGATGAACCGCTTTCACGGCATCGCCGTCGATGAAGAAACGCTGCCGATGTTCGAGCACGTCGTCCGGCGCGCGAACGGCTACGGGCTCGCGTTCCTGCATCTCACCGAACCGTATCAACCGGGCCAGCTCGACGGTGCGACCGGCGCGATCGCCGACGTTGCCGGCCATTTCCGCGGCATCGCGACGATGCCGATCATCAGCAACGGCGGCTTCGACCGGGCGAGCGCGGAGGCGGCGCTCGCGTCGGGCTCCTGCGACGCCGTCGCGTTTGGGCGCGCCTGTATCTCGAATCCGGACCTCGTCGAACGCTTCCGCGTCAACGCACCGCTCAACGAGTGGGATGCCAGCACTTTCTATCAGGGCGGCGACCTGGGCTTCATCGATTATCCGGCCCTCGAGGCATGACGATCCGATACAGCCGAACCCCGGCATTTCTTGTTGTATCGACGCTGAAGCCCAATGCGCCAAAGGCAATGACGGTGCTAGAATCCGCCCGTAAAACCCGTATCCCGTACCACACACACACCAATCGAGGAAAAGCATGAACAAAGGTGAATTCGTCGAAGCCCTGGCCGACCGTCTGGATGTATCGCGGGCTCAGGCCGACCGCGCCCTGTCCACCGTGCTGGATATCATCGCCGAGCGCATGGCTGCGGGCGAGAAGGTTGCCTTCACCGGTTTCGGGTCTTTCGAGATTTCGGAACGCGCCGAGCGCACCGGCCGCAATCCGCAAACTGGCGCCTCGATCAAGATCGCCGCGTCCCGCGTGCCGAAGTTCACCGCCGGCGCCACGCTGAAGGGCGCAGTCAACAGCAAGTAACACCCGCGCTCCGTCACACTGGAATCGTGCCCGATGCCGCTCGGCATCGGGCTTTTTTGCATCGCCTCACGCCTTTCCCTTCCCCACGCACGCGATATCGGCTAACATAGCCGGCGTTGTGCAATGCAGCAGCCGGTTTTTACGGGTCCATGCGCGGAATCAGGATTCCGCGGACCCCGCCGCGGGACTGTATCCACAGCCCCATCGCCCCCGACCCTCCCGTCGAACTCCATTCGTTCTTCTGATCGTATGGCATCGCGAATGCCGGTTGGTGCCGATGCACGGTCGTTTTCCGTACTAGACGAGACGAAATCGACCGGCCCATAGCCCATCGCGCGCTCGCCGCCACCGCGTCCGTCCCGGACGGTGCGATGCCTTTTCATAGGTCCGATCCGCCGGACCGAATCCCGTCCCGGCTCGACCACAAGTCCCCGGGCAACAAGGAAGAACTCATGACGTTCAACGAACTCGGCCTCCACGAGGCCTTGCTGCAAGCCATTGCCACGACCGGCTACACCGTCCCGACGCCCGTCCAGCAGCAGGCGATTCCGGCCGCGCTCGGCGGGGCCGACCTGATGGTGTCCTCGCATACCGGCAGCGGCAAGACCGCCGCCTTCACGCTTCCAAGCCTGCATCGCCTGATCGACCGCAAGCTCGCACCGGGCGCCGGCCCGCGCGTGCTCGTGCTGACGCCGACACGCGAACTCGCGCTGCAGGTCGAAAAGGCGGTCAAGACGTACGCCCGCAACCTGCGCTATCTCAACACCGCGTGCCTCGTCGGCGGCGCACCGTTCTTCGCGCAAGTGAAGCAGTTGTCGCGTCCGGTCGACTTCGTCGTCGCGACCCCGGGCCGGCTGATCGACCATCTGACCCGCCGCAAGATCAAGCTGTCGGATATCGAAGTGCTGGTGCTCGACGAAGCCGACCGCATGCTCGACATGGGCTTCGTCGAAGACATCGAGACGATCGTCGCGGCCACCCCGGCGAGCCGCCAGACGCTGCTGTTCTCCGCGACGCTCGACGGCGTCGTCGGCAATCTCGCGCGCAAGCTGCAGCGCAATCCGCAGCGGATCGAGATCGCCGCGACGGTCGAGAACCGCGCGAACATTGAGCAACGCCTGCTGTTCGCCGACAATCTGGTGCACAAGAACCGGCTGCTCGAGTCGCTGCTCGGCGGTGATGACCTGCAGCAGGCGGTGGTCTTTACCGCGACGAAGCGCGGCGCCGAGGAAGTGTCGCTGAGCCTGCAGGAGAAGGGTTTCTCCGCCGCGGCGCTGCACGGCGACATGCACCAGACGGCACGCAACCGCACGCTCGACAAGCTGCGCCAGGGGCGCATCGGCGTGCTCGTCGCGACCGACGTCGCCGCGCGCGGCATCGACGTCGCGGGCATCAGCCACGTGATCAACTTCGACCCGCCGCGGCAGGTCGAGGACTACGTGCATCGCATCGGCCGCACGGGCCGTGCCGGTCGCGACGGTATTGCGATCACGCTGTCCGGCCCGCGCGAGCTCGGCATCATCCGCGCGATCGAGCGTTTCACCGGCAAGCCGCTCGCCGTGCATACGATCGCGGGACTGGAGCCGACCGTGCGCCCGTCGTCCCCGCGCCGCTCGCCGGGCGGTGGCGGCAAGCCCGGCTACGGTCGGTCGTCCGGGGCGCCGTCGTACGGACGCGACAACCGCGACGGACGCCCGGGGGCGGGCAAGGGCTGGTCGTCGGACGGTCCGTCGGGTCCGCGCGGCGGTTACGGCCGGGAAGGCGGCCGCAGTGAAGGCGGGCGCTTCGGCAGCGATCGGCCGGAAGGCGCTCGCCGTCCGCGCCCGGCTGCGCGCGGCTGAGGATCGATCCTCGCGGTCGTTGCTCCGCGGGCGCTTCCGGCACCGCGCGGTCGCAGTTCTGACCGAGCCGGCCGGAAGCGTCACGCCGAAAACGAAAAAGCCCGAATCGCGTCGTCCGCAGTTCGGGCTTTTTTTAAGGCATCGTCTGTCCGGAAACGGAACGAGGCGGCGGCAGCGCTTCAGGGTACGGGGCGGTCAGACGGCGTCCTCATCCCTTCGTGGTGCGGCGCACACCTCCGGCAGCGCCGGTCCGGTCATTCGTCGGTCGGCCTCTTCCCTTCGTCGTGCGGGCGGCTCAACTGCGGCCGGCCGCGATCTCCGTTGCGCGCAGCTTCGCGGCGAGCTTGTCGAGGACGCCGTTGACGAAGCGGTGCCCTTCGGTGCCGCCGTAGCCCTTCGCGAGTTCGATCGCCTCGTTGATGATGACCCGGTACGGCGTGTCGAGGCCGTGCTTGAGTTCGTGCGTGCCGAGCAGCAGGATCGCGCGCTCGACCGGCGACAGTTCGTGCACCGGGCGATGGATGAACGGCTCGAATTCGGCCTGCAGGGATTCGACGTTGTTCAGCGTGCCGCGCAGCAGGCTGACGAAAAGCTCGCGGTCGGCGCGGTCGAAGCCGGTCACTTGCGCGACGTGGTCCTCGATGACCGGGACGGAATTACCCGACAGCAACCACTGGTAGATCCCCTGCAGCGCGAACTCCCGCGCGCGGCGACGGGCAGCTTTGCCGCTCATCGGACTTTCTTGAGCAGGTTGGCCATCTCGACGGCGGTGCGGGCGCAGTCGGCGCCTTTTTCCTGCATCCGCGCGAGCGCCTGGTCGTCGTCCTCGGTCGTCAGCACGCCGTTCGCAATCGGCATGCCCGTGTCGAGGCCGATCCGGTTGATGCCGCTGCCCATTTCGTTCGAAACCAGCTCGAAATGGTAGGTCTCGCCGCGGATCACCGCGCCGAGCGCGATCAACGCGTCGTAGTTACCGCTGCGCGCCATCGCCTGCAGCGTCAGCGGGATCTCGAGTGCGCCGGGCACGGTCGCGATGCGCACGAGTTCGGGCGACACGTCGAGGCGCAGCAGTTCGGCGGTGCAGGCCGACAGCAGGCCTTCGCAGACGTCCTGGTTGAAGCGGCTCATGACGATGCCGATGCGCAGGCCGCGGCCGTCGAGGTCGATGTCCAATTCGGGAATGTTGTCGTAGCGGGGCATCTTCGGTTCTTGCAAAAAGGGACCGGGAGCGCGGCTCGGCCGCGGCTCCCGGTGCGGGTGATTGCGGCTCAGTCCGACTCGACGAAGCCGGTGATTTCGAGGCCGAAGCCGGCCATGCTCGGGATCTTGCGCGGGCTAGCGAGCAGGCGCATCTTGCCGACCTTCAGGTCGCGCAGGATCTGCGCGCCGACGCCGAACAGGCGGGCGTCCCATTTCGGCGCTGCGGCGCCGTCGCCGCGCAGGCCCGCGAGCAGTTCGTTGCCGGATTGCGGGCGGTAAAGCATCACGATGACGCCTTGCTCGGCCTGTGCGAGGCGGGCGAGGGCCTGATTGACGGGGAAGGTGTGGCGGCTGCTGTCGGAGTCGATGAAGTCCACGACCGAGATCGGTTCGTGCACGCGCACGAGGGTTTCGCGATCCGGACGGATCTCGCCGTGGCTCAGCGCGAAATGCACTTCACCGCTCGTCTTGTCCTCGAACGCCGCGAGCCGGAAGCGGCCATGCGGCGTCTCGACGTCCTTCTCGGCGACGCGCTCGATCAGGTGCTCGGTCGCGGAGCGGTATTCGATCAGGTCGCGGATCGCGCCGATTTTCAGGCCATGTTCCTTCGCGAATTCGACGAGATCCGGCAACCGCGCCATCGTGCCGTCGTCCTTGAGGATTTCGCAGATCACCGACGCGGGCTCGAGCCCGGCGAGCGCGGCGAGGTCGCAGCCCGCCTCCGTGTGCCCTGCGCGGATCAGGACGCCGCCCTTCTGCGCCATCAGCGGGAAGATGTGGCCGGGCTGGACGATGTCCGAAGGTTTCCCGTGGCGGGCCACTGCGGCCTCGACGGTGCGCGAGCGGTCGTGCGCCGAGATCCCGGTCGTCACGCCTTCGGCGGCCTCGATCGACGTCGTGAAGGCGGTGCCGTGCGGCGAGCGGTTGTCGCGCACCATCAACTGCAGGCCGAGCTGGCGGCAGCGCGCTTCGGTCAGCGTCAGGCAGATCAGTCCGCGGCCGTGCTTTGCCATGAAGTTGATCGCTTCCGGCGTCACGTGCTCGGCGGCGAGCACGAGATCGCCCTCGTTCTCGCGGTCTTCCTCGTCGACGAGCACCACCATGCGACCGGCGCGGATGTCCTCGATAATTTCGGTGATCGGGGCGAGCGCGCTCGCGCCGCCCGCCGGCCGGGCCGCAGAAGGTCCGGCCGCGTCCGTTTGCGGGAGAAGCTGCGTGTGGGCATTCATTGCGCCGCCTCCTCCTCGCGCCACGCGAGCATGCGTTCGACGTAGCGGGCGATCAGGTCGATCTCGAGGTTCACGTGGCTGCCGGGCGCGAGATGCTTGAGGTTTGTCACCGCCACGGTGTGCGGGATCAGGTTGAGCGAAAAGTCGCGCCCTTCGACCTGGTTCACCGTGAGGCTCACGCCATTGACGGTCGCCGAGCCCTTCTTCGCGATGTAGCCGGCGAGCGACGCCGGGGCGCGGATCACGAGCTCGTGGCTCTCGCCGACCGGCGCGAAGCGCAGGACTTCGCCGACGCCGTCGACGTGCCCCGTGACGAGGTGGCCGCCGAGCCGGTCCGCGAGGCGCAGCGCCTTCTCGAGGTTGACCTCGTTGCCGACTTCGTCGAGCCCGGCGGTGCAGTCGAGGGTCTCGCGCGACACGTCGAACCGGGCGAGCCGGCCGTCGAGCGCGATGACGGTCAGACAGACGCCGCTATTCGCGATGCTGTCGCCGATCTGCACGTCGGAGAGGTCGAGATCGCCGGTGTCCACGGTGAGGCGGACGCCGTCCTGAAGGGGTTCGATACGCTCGATGCGGCCGCACGCGGCGACGATTCCGGAGAACATGGGAGGCACGCTGGCGAAAGGGGGGAGCGGCAATTGTAGGCGAAAGTCGCGGAAAAACGATGGATCGCCAGCAACTTTCCGTCGCCCGGCCGCTTCGGGGAGGGGCGCTGCAGGATGAACTCCGTCGTCGCCGCCGGCGAGGCGGACGGCCGGCGGATCAGACGGGCCGGGTCGGACGCGAAAAGCGGGCGTTCAGCGCAGCGCGCGGTCGAGCAGTTCGGCGAACGGGCCGGCGTCCATGAAGCCGACGACGCGCAGACCGTCGCGTTCGGCGCCGTCGCGGTCGAAGAAGATCGTGCCGGGCGGCCCGAACAGGCTGAAGCGCTTAAGCAAGGCCTTGTCGTCGTCGTTGTTCGCGGTCACGTCGGCCTTCAGCAGCAGCATCCGGTTCATCCGCGCCTGCACCGCGTCGTCGCTGAACGTGAAGCGCTCCATCTCCTTGCACGAGACGCACCAGTCGGCATAGAAGTCGAGCATCACCGGCCGGTCGGCGCTGGCGAGGCGGGCGTCGAGTTCGGCAACCGACGCGACTTTCTCGAAGCGCGGCTGACTCGTGGCCGCCGTGGCGGCGCCGCTGGTGCGCAGCACCGCGAGCGGCTGCAACGGATCGCGCGACCCGGCGAGCGCGCCGACGAGCATCGCGGCGCCGCCGATCAGCATCACGACGCCGACGCCTTTCCAGAAGCGCGACCATCCCTTCGCATTCGCGGGCAGCGGGTCGAGCGCATGCAGGAAGATGCCGGAGAACAGCAGCAGCGCGGCCCACGCGAGCATCGTCGCGACGGTCGGCACGACCGGCGTCAGCAGCCACACCGCGACGCCGAGCAGCATCACGCCGAACGCCTTCTTGACGCCCTCCATCCACGGCCCGACCTTCGGCAGCACCGAGCGCGCCGCGACGCCGACGGCGATCAGCGGCGCGCCCATGCCGAGCGCCATCACGAACAGTGCCACGCCGCCGAGCGTCGAGTTGCCGGTCTGCGCGATGTACAGCAGCGCGCCGGCGAGCGGCGCCGCGACGCAGGGGCCGACGATCAGCGCCGACAGCACGCCCATCACGGCGACGCCGCCCACGTGGCCGCCTTTCTGGTGGTTCGCCGTCGAGCTCAGGCGGCTCTGCAGCGCGGTCGGCAACTGCAGTTCGTAGAAGCCGAACATCGACAGCGACAGCAACACGAACACCAGCGCGAATGCCCCGAGCACCCACGCGTTCTGCAGCGCGGCCGACAGCAGCGTGCCGGACAGCCCCGCAGCGACCCCGGCGAGCGCGTATGCGACCGCCATGCCGAGCACGTAGACGAGCGACAGCGCGAAGGCGCGGCCGCGCGAGATGTGATGACCCTGGCCGACGATGATGCCCGACAGGATCGGGATCATCGGGAAGGTGCACGGCGTGAAGGCGAGCAGCAGCCCGAAGCCGAAGAAGCTCACGAGCACCAGCGGGACGCTCGCGTCACGGAGCAGGCCGGCGATGCGCCCGCTCTCGTCGCCGCTGGCTTCCGTGTTTCCCGCAAGGTTTCCCCGCGCCGACGGCTCGGCATCGCCGCCCGAAATCACGCGGTCAAGGAAGCCGAGGCCGGTGCGCGTCGGTTTCGCGGTCAGGTCGATGTCGGTGCTCTGCGGCGTCGGCGGATAGCAGATGCCGCCGTCCCAGCACCCCTGGCTCGTCGCGGTCAGCCGGAATTCCGTGATGCCGGGCGGGGCGGTCACCGGCAACAGGATCTTCACTTCGTCGCGGTAAGTCTCGACGTCGCCGAAAAATTCGTCGTGCTTGATCTTGCCCGGGGCGCGCTCGGGCGAGCCGAGGACGACGGTGTCGGGGTCCGCGGCGAACTTGAACTTGTCGCCGTAGAGGTAGTAATCGTCCGCGACGTCGAACGTGACTTCGACGGTTGCCGGGTCGAGCGTGCGCGCGGCGAAACGGAAGGCTTTTTCGGGTTCGATCGGCTTGCCCTGGGCGTGAGCGGACAGGGCAACGAGGCTGACCAGTAGGGTCAGCAAGAGCAGGAGGCGACGCATCGGTTCGATAGGGCGTGTCGGAATTTGTTCGATTTTAAGGCGTTGCCGGCAGCGAAAACTGGATCGCGATCAAACCGCTCATCCGCAATCCGGGCGGATCATGGGGTCTGCCCGCTACGGCTGGATGCCGGACTCGTCTCGGCGGCGACCCAATCGAGGTAGGCAGGCAAGCCCCGTCCCAGAGGGACAGCGACGATCTCGGGAAGTTCGTATGGATGCCGGGCGCGGATCTCGGCTTCGAGCGCGGCGTAGCGCTCATCCGTCGTCTTGATCAGCAGCGGCACTTCTTCGGCATCCTCGACCGCACCCTGCCAGCGATAAACCGATCGGCACGGGGCGAGGATGTTCACGCACGCGGCGAGTCGCAGCTCGACGAGCCGCGACGCGAGTGCGTGAGCGGACGCCGCGTCCGGAAGGTTGGTCAGGACGACGAGGGTGTCGGTCAACGGCGGTCTCCGTAAGCTATCGAGCGGGGTATCCGTGTTGTCGCTCCAGCGGGCGGCCGGGCAGATCGAAGGGGACCGTCCGGCACGCGCGCCTCGGAGCTGGTTTCCCGCGGACCGCAACCGGCGGTGGAGCGGGCTCGCGCCCGCTAGTGCTGCAGGATCTTCGCGAGGAAATTTTGCGCGCGCTCGGAGCGCGGCTGACCGAAAAACTCGTCCTTCGGCGCATCCTCGACGATCGCGCCGCGGTCCATGAAGATCACGCGGTGGGCGACCTTGCGCGCGAAGCCCATCTCGTGCGTGACGCACATCATCGTCATGCCTTCGTGCGCGAGTTCGACCATCACGTCGAGCACTTCGTTGATCATCTCCGGATCGAGCGCGGAAGTCGGCTCGTCGAACAGCATGCAGATCGGATCCATCGCGAGCGCGCGCGCGATCGCGACGCGCTGCTGCTGGCCGCCCGAGAGCTGCCCCGGGAACTTCGCCGCCTGGTTCTTCAGGCCGACGCGGTCGAGCAGCTTGAGGCCCTTGTCGACCGCTTCTTCGCGGCGGCGCCCGAGCACCTTGATCTGCGCGATCGTCAGGTTGTCGGTGATCGTCATGTGCGGGAACAGTTCGAAGTTCTGGAACACCATGCCGACCTTCGCGCGCAGCTTCGGCAGGTTGGTTTTCGGGTTCTCGACCGCGATGCCGTCGACGACGATGCTGCCCTTCTGGAACGGTTCGAGCCCGTTGACGCACTTGATCAGCGTCGATTTTCCCGAGCCGGACGGGCCGCAGACGACGACCACTTCGCTCTTCTTCACCTGAGTCGTGCAGTCGGTCAGCACCTGGAAGCTGCCGTACCACTTGGAAATGTTCTTGATCTCGATCACGTCGTAAGACTCCGGGGCGTTCAGCGGATGATCGCGATGCGGCTCTGCAGCCGTTTCACGAGACGCGACAGCGTGAAGCAGATGATGAAATAGACGACCGCGACGGTCGTGTACATCTCGACCGGGCGCAGGTCGCGCTGCGTGATCTTGTCGGCGGCGCCGAAGAAATCGGTCGCGCCGATCGCGTACACGAGCGACACGTCCTGGAACAGGATGATCGTCTGCGTCAGCAGCACCGGCAGCATGTTGCGGAACGCCTGCGGCAGCACGACGAGGCGCATCGTCTGGCCGTATGTGAAGCCCATCGCATAGCCCGCGGCGATTTGCCCGCGCGGCACCGACTGGATGCCCGAGCGCATGATCTCGGAGTAATACGCGGCCTCGAACACGGTGAAGGTGAAGTACGCGGAGTTCGCCGCGCCGATCGGCATCGGCTTGCCGGTGATCGCCTGCAGCGCGAGCGGCAGGATCAGGTAGAACGCGAGGATGACCTGCACGAGCGGCACGCTGCGGAACACGTTCACGTAGCCCGCGGCGAACCATTGCAGCGGCGCGACCGACGACAGGCGCATCAGCGCGAGCAGCGTGCCGATGAGAATGCCGCCGAGCATCGCGACGAGCGTGACCTGGACGGTGTAGCGCAGGCCTTCGAGGAGGAAGCCCCAGTTCTCGAGGATGACCGAGAAGTCGAAGTCCGCCATCTCAGTTGCTCCCCTTGCCGCCGACGATCAGGCCCGGCACGCGGGTGCGGCGCTCGACGAAGGCGAGAAGCCGATTCATCACGAATGCGAGGGCGAAGTACGCGAGGGTCACGACGATCGTGATCTCGAGCACTTGCGAGGTCTTTTCGATGATCTGCTTGTATTGGAAGTAGAGTTCGAGGATGCCGACCGCGTAGGTCACGGCCGAGTTCTTGAAGATGTTCATCGCTTCCGACGTCATCGCCGGGAGCACGATGCGGTAGGCCATCGGCAGGCGTACGTAGCGGTAGGTCTGCCATTCGGTGAAGCCGAGCGCGAGACCTGCCGCGCGCTGACCGCGCGACAGCGAATTGATCCCCGCCTTGACCTGCTCGGCGATCCGAGCCGCGGTGTACAGGCCGAGGCCGACGACGGCGATGACCAAGTACGGCAGGTCCTGCTTCATCCACAGGCCGAGCTTCTCCGGCACGAGTTCGGGCACGACGAAGAACCACATGAAAAGCTGGACGATCAGCGGCACGTTGCGGAACAGATCGACGTAGGCGTCGCCGATCCCGACCAGCCATCGATTCGGCGTCGTGCGCATCACCCCGAGCGCGGAACCGAGCAGCAGCGCGACCGCAAGCGACGCGAGCGATACGACCGTCGTCCAGCCGAGTCCCGACAGGATCCAGTCGTAGTACTTGAGACCGTCGTCGGTTTCCTGGAAGAAGAACATCCAGTTCCAGTGATAGTCCATTCGCGCCTCTTTGCCCGCGGCGGCGCCGCGAAGCGTCGGATGATCGAGGAAGCCGCCGCGCGCGTGGCGCAGCGGCCGCCGTTGCTGTTACTCGACGCCCTTGTCGGTCGGGTTCTCGAAGGCCGCCTTCAACGCGGGACTCATCGGGAAGTTCAGGTTCACGTTGCGCGGCGGAATCGGGTTCATGAACCACTTGTTGTAGAGCTTCTCGGCCTCGCCGGACTTCATCAGGCCGATCAGCGTCTTGTCGATGATCGCCTTGAATGCCGCGTCATCCTTGCGGATCATCGCACCATAGGGCTCGTCCCGGAGCGAGGGGCCGACGATTTCGAATGCGGACGGATTCTTGGAACTCGCGATCAGGCCGGCGAGCAGGATGTCGTCCATGACGAACGCCGCTGCCCGCCCGCTCTCGACCATCAGGAACGAGTCGGCGTGGTCCTTGCCATAGATGTTTCTGACGTCGATCGTCTTGCCCTTCTCGTTCTGCTTGATCAGCTGGTCCGACGTCGTCCCCGTCGTCGTGACCACCGGCTTGCCGTCGAGGTCGCCGATGTCCTTGATGCGCGAGTCCTTGCGCACCGCCATCCGCACGCTGGTAATGAAGTACGCGACGCTGAAGGCGACCTGCTGCTGACGCGCGACACTGTTCGTCGTCGAGCCGCACTCGAGGTCGATCGTGCCGTTCTGGAGTAACGGAATCCGGTTCTGCGACGTGACGGCTTGGTAGTTCACCTTCAGGTTCGGCATCTTCAGTTCGGACTTCACCGCGTCGACGACCTTTGCGCATAGGTCCACCGCATACCCCACCGGCTTCTGCTGCGCATCGAGATAGGAGAACGGCACGGAGGATTCCCGATAACTGAGGGTGATCGCTCCGTTTTCCTTGATCTTTTGCAGTGTTCCCGTCAACTGGGCGTGTGCGGGGGCAGCGAGGCCGGCTGCCGAGAGACTCAGGACGATCACGGTAAGGGTCTTGCGCATGAACGATCTCCAGTCAGTTTATTGTATGAGGCGAACGACACTTTAGCCCGTCGAACTGCAGAAAGGCGTATTGCATGCCCGTTCTTCGCCATCCTAAGCCAATGCGGTCGTGTCGCGTATCGTCCGGGGACCCGAAAATCGCCCGAAGCGGGCGAACCGGGCCTCGAAATGACGGAAAATCGCGTCGGCGACAGTTTTCCGTCGTCGGGCGGTGACGCACCGCGGTGTGGCGAGGACATGAAAAAAGGGGCCGCAGCCCCTTCGCGTCCCCGCCGCCCGCCGTCTCACTTTTCGACGAACGCGTGCTCGATCACGTAGTCGCCGGGGTCGCCGATGCGCTTCGACATCTGGAAGCCGCGCCGGTCGAGCAACTCGCGCGAGTCCTTCAGCATCGCCGCACTGCCGCAGATCATCACGCGGTCGACGGCGGGGTCGAGCGGCGGCAGGCCGATATCGGTGAAGAGCTTGCCGCTCTCGATGAGGTCGGTCAGCCGCCCCTGGTTGCGGAACGGCTCGCGCGTGACCGTCGGGTAGTAGATCAGCTTCTCGCGTACCAGGTCGCCGAGAAACTCGTGCTGCGGCAGTTCGTGCGTGATGTAGTGCTCGTAGGCGACTTCGCTGACGTAACGCACGCCGTGGATTAGGATGATCTTGTCGAAGCGGTCATAGACGTCGAGGTCGCGGATCACGCTCATGAACGGCGCGAGGCCGGTGCCGGTCGAGAACAGATAGAGGTGCTTGCCGGGCAGCAGGTCGTGCAGCACGAGCGTGCCGGTCGGCTTGCGCGACACGAGCAGCTCGTCGCCGGGCTGGATCTTCTGCAGTCGCGACGTCAGCGGGCCGTCGGGCACCTTGATGCTGAAGAATTCGAGGTTCTCCTCGTAGTTCGGGCTCGCGATCGAATAGGCGCGCATCAGCGGGCGGCCGTCGACTTCGAGACCGATCATCACGAACTGGCCGTTCTCGTAGCGCAGCGCGCGGTCGCGGGTCGTCGTGAAGGAGAACAGCGTGTCGTTCCAGTGATGGACGCTGACGATCTTTTCGGTGATAAAAGCGGCCATGATGCGTGCGGAACCTCCGGTGTTTGAGCCGGCGGATTGTACTGCCGCGCTGCGGCGCAGCAAACCATATTGGCTAACCAATAAGTTATAAGTGGGCGGCGCCGGGGGGTTAGCCTTCGAACACAAGTGTCGCGGGCGAAATGAGCACGTCGAACTGTTCGCACCAGATGACGACGCTCGCGTAGGCTGCGAGGTCGACGCCGGCCGGCACCGGATAGCTCTGGCTTCCCCTGAACGCCCTCAGCCTGCCGAGATCGACGAACATCGTGCGGGCGACGTCGGTGTCCGTGCCGACGTCGCGCAGCGGGACGAGATAGACGTGGAATTTCGGCCCGGGACCGACCTGGAAGTCGCTTTCCAGATGGATGATGTCCTCATACACCGTCACGCCGCCGCGTCCGTGGTGAATGGGGTCGGACGGGTTCGCGTGGATGAAGGTGCCGCGGGCGAGCACTTTGCGGGACGCGGCGTCCGCGACCTCTTCGGTCGCCGTGATGTCGGCGAGAAAGATGAACGGATAGACGAAGATCCCGAGCGCAAACCCCGCAGCGAGCCCGAGGGCGCCGCCGGCGAGAAGCGCGAGGATCCAGCGTCTCATCGTTCCACCCTTCGATGGCGCGCATCGCCCGCCCAAGGTGGCGGCGACGCGCGCGGCGTCACCCGGTGGCGAACGCGGCGACGTCGCCGGGCTTGCGCAGCATCTTGTCGACTTCGGCCTGATGCAGTTCCTCGACTTCGACCATGCGCCGCGCGAATTCTTCGAGCGCGACCGAGCGGTCGGCGACGAGCGCGAGAAGGTCGCGGTAGAGCTGCAGCGCGGCCCGTTCCGCGTCGAGCGAGTCGCGCAGGATCGCGCCGATGTCGTGCTTGTGGGCGTCGAGTAGCGCTCCGATCGTCAGCGACGGATAGGCGCCGAGCGTCGTGATCCATTCGCCCACGGCGCGCGCGTGCATCAGTGATTCGTCGGCCTGCTCGCGCAGCCACGAGACGATCGGAATGCGCCCGAACCCGAACACGAGAAACGAGTAATGCGTGTAGCGCACGACTCCGGCAAGTTCGGACTCGAGAATGCGGTTCAGCGCCGCGACGACGGCTTCCTTGTCGAGTTCGGCCATGCGGTCCTCCTTCGCGAGCATCGGCGCGGCACCGGGCCGCGCCTCGCTACACTCTAGACCACGGCTGCCGAGGCTGCCCGCGCGGCCGGTTCAGGCACCGCTTGCCGGCTTCACGAGCGTCACCGGCATGTCGGAGCGCTTGAGCACTTCCTGCGCGACCGAGCCGAGCAGCACCTGCAGCAGCGCGGTGCGCCCGTGCGAACCGAGCACGATCTTGTCGATGCCGCGCTCCTTCGCGTAGCGGATGATCGTGTCGGCGACATGGCCGACGGCGATGTGGTGGGTGTAGGGTACGCCGGCCTCGTCGAGCATGCGGCGCGCGCCCGCGAGCGCGGCGATGCCTTCCTCGCGGTGGTAATCCTCGAGTTCGTCCGCGCTGACGAAGAGCCGCGCGTGGCCCGAGTCGATCGGGATCTGCACGTTCAGCAAGTGGATGTCGACCTGCGCGTCGTTGCGGTACAGCTTGATCACATGCGCGACGGCGCGGTTCGCGGTTTCGGAGCCGTCGACCGGCACGAGTATCTTCAGCATCGGCTTCTCCGTTACGTCTTGCGCGAGGGTTTGTTCGTCGGGGCGACTGCGAGCTCGACGATCGGGGCGGGCGCCTCGCCGCGCAACCGCCGCGCGAGCACGCTGCCGAGCGCGACGACGAAGATCGCACCGGCGACCGACGTCGCGTAATGCAGCCAGGCTGGCGTGCCTTCGAGGTAAGGCTGCAGCACGACATCGCCGACGAACATGCCGCCGCCGATCCAGCCGAGCAGCGCCGCACCGAGCGTGATGACGGCCGGGAAGCGGTCCATCAGCTTCAGCACGAACTTGCTGCCCCAGACGATGATCGGGATGCTGACGACGATGCCGAACACGACGAGCGTCAGGTCGCCCTTCGCCGCGCCGGCGACCGCGATGACGTTGTCGATGCTCATCACCGCGTCGGCGACGACGATCGTCCTGATCGCCCCGAGCAAATGGGCGCTGCCCTCGATGTTGCCGTGCCCGCCCTCGTCCTCCGGCTGCATCAGCTTGACGCCGATCCACAGCAGCAGCAGCCCGCCGACGATCTTGAGCAACGGCAGTTCGAGGAGCTGAAGCGCGAAGAAGATCAGCACGACGCGCAGCGCGATCGCGCCGACGACGCCCCACGCGATGCCCTTGTTGCGCTGCTGCTCGGGCAGCTTGCGGCACGCCAGCGCGATGACGACCGCGTTGTCGCCGCCGAGCAGGATGTCGATCGCGATGATCTGCAGCACGGACACCCAGAACGCGGCGTCCATCATGGATTCGAACACGTATGAAACTCCTTCGCTGACGCGCCGCGCGGCGCTCGCGGGGAGCGGGCGCGGCGATGGAACCCGGATGACGGACGCGCTATGTTCCGTACCGTTGCGATGCTTGGCAAGCGCGACCGTGCGCGAGTTCGCCACGATGCGCGCCACCGCGTCCGCGCGGGAACCCGCCGAGCAAGAAGAAGTCCCGAACCCAGGGCCGGCGATACGACGGCCGATCCCGCACCCCCCGCTGGCGCAGCAATCGTCATGCCGTTATCGATTTTCGACCTCCTTGCCGAGCAGCGCATCGCCGACGCGATCAAGCGCGGCGAGCTGGACGATCTGCCCGGCGCGGGCCGCCCGCTCGACCTCGACGACGATCCGCTGCTGTCGTCCGAGCAGCGGATGGCGAACCGCATCCTGAAGAACGCCGGCGTCGTCCCGGCCGAGATCGGGCTGCGGCGCGAGATCGCGGCGCTGCGGGCGCGGCTCGCCAACGCGGACGACGACAGCCGCGACGCACTGCGCCGGCGGCTCGGCTTCCTGATCGCGCAGCTCGGTGCGCGGCAGCACAAATGAGCGCCGTTCACCGCAGCAGTCGGCGCCGCGTGAGCGCGAGCGCGAGCCAGAACGCCGCCGCCCCGTAGCCGAGCACGACCGCGAGATGCAGCGCGACGTCGTCGGGTGCGCGCCCGAGCAGCAGCGGGCGGGCGAGTTCGATCGCATGGGTCAGCGGCAGCAGGTTCGTCGCGGCCTGCAGCGCCGCCGGCAGCTGCTCGACCGGGAAGAACACGCCCGACAACAGCGTCATCGGCGTGACGAACAGCGTGAAGTAGTACATGAAGAAGTCGTAGCTCGGCGCCAGCGCCGTCATCACGAGGCCGAGCGCGGCGAACGCGAGCCCGACGATGAAGATCAGCGGCGGCAGCCACAGCACGTAGCGCGTCTCGACGATGCCGGCGAGCGAGACGACGAGCAGGATCGCGAGGCCCGACAGCCAGGCCTTCGACGCCGCCCAGACGAGCTCGGCGAAGACGACGTCGTCGAGGTCGACCGGCGCGTTCATGATCGCCTCCCAGGTCTTCTGCACGTGCATCCGCGAGAAGCCCGAATAGAGCACTTCGAACGACGCCGCGTTCATCGTCGAATAGCAGACCATGCCGGCGGCGAGGAAGCTGATGTAGCGCACCCCGCCGACTTCGGGCACCAGCATGCCGATGCCGAAGCCGAGGCCGAACAGGTAGATCACCGGGTCGGCGAGATTGCCGAGCACCGAGGGCAGCGCGAGCTTGCGCCAGACGAGGAAGTTGCGCCGCCACACCGGCACGAAGCGCCGCGACAGCTGCGGCGGTCGCCACGCCGAGCGGACCCGCGCCCGGAGGTCGGGATTCGCGCCGGCGTGCGGGGCGTCGTCGCGCAGCTGCGAAGGTCGGCGGTCCATGCGCTCAGTCCCGCAGCTCGCGGCCGGTGAGCTTTAGGAACACATCCTCGAGGTTCGCCGGACGGTGCAGGTAGCGCAGGCCGGACTGGGCTGCGAGGTGCGCGAGGAGCGGGCCCGCGTCCTCGACGTAGCAGAACGCGGTCTCGCCGCTGACCTCGTGGCGCCGGCAGAACTCCGCCGCGTGCCGCGCGGCCCACGCTTCGGCGTCCCCGCCGCCCGCGCGGTCGCGCCCGCGGCCGTTCCAGTCGCCGTAGACTTCGACGACCTGGGGTTCGATCTCCTTCGCGATGACGTCGCGCGGGCTGCCTTCGGTCAGGATGCGCCCGCCGTCGAGGATCGCGAGGCGGTCGGCGAGCCGCTCGGCTTCGTCCATGAAATGCGTCGTCAGCAGCACGGTCGTGCCCTCGCGGATCAGCTGCTTCAGCCGCTCCCAGATCAGGTGGCGCGCCTGCGGATCGAGACCCGTCGTCGGCTCGTCGAGAATGAGCAGCTCGGGCCGGTTGACGAGCGCGCGCGCGAGCGTCAGCCGCCGCTTCATGCCGCCCGACAACTGCTGGATGCGTGCGTCGCGCTTGCCGTCGAGGCCCGCGAACGCGAGGAGTTCCGGGACGCGGGCGCGGATCGTCGCGTCGTCGAGGCCGAAATAGCGGCCGTAGACGATCAGGTTCTCGCTGCACGTGAAGTCCGGGTCGAGGCTGTCCTGTTGCGGCACGATGCCGACCCGCATCCGCGCCTCGCGCGCCCGGTCCGGCACCGGCAGGCCGGCGAGCCGGAGCTCGCCCGCCGATGGAGTGGTGAGCCCGAGCGCACAGCGCAGCGTCGTCGTCTTCCCGGCGCCGTTCGGGCCGAGCAGCGTGAAGCATTCGCCCGGGCGCAGCTCGAGGTCGATGCCGGCGACGACCTCCGCGTCGCCGTAGCGCTTCCTGAGGCCGCGGATCGACAGCGGCGCGCGCGTCGGCGCGGCCTCGTCGCGCGCTTGGCCGGAGGCACGAACGGTCGTGCCCGACACGCGCTCAGCCCACCGGGGGCTTCGTGTCGGCGAAGCTCGCGCGCGCGAAAAGGCGCTCGGCGAGCGCTGCGAGCCGCGGGTGGCGGGCGCGCCAGTCGAGCTCCGGGCGCCTCAGGTCGAGATACGCGAGCGCGACGCCGACCGCGACGTCGCCGAGGCCGAGGTTGTCGCCATGCAGCCATTGACGGCCGTCGGCGCGCCGCTCGAGTTCGGCGAGGCTGCGCTCGATCTTGTCGAGCTGGCGCGCGGCTTCGCTCTCGCTGCGCTGCGCTTCCGGACGGCGCGCTTCGAGGACGGTGGCGACCGCCGCGTCGACGACCCCGTCGGCGAGGGCCTCGGTCTGGCGCACGCGCACCGCGTCGAGCCGGTCTTCCGGCAGCATCGCGGGCGACGCGTCCAGTGTCTCGAGGTAGCCGGCGATGACCGGCGAATCGAAGAAGATTTCCCCGTCGTCGGTGACGAGCGCCGGCACCTTGCCGAGCGGATTGATGTCGGGGACGCGCGTGTTCGCTTCCCACGGCGAATCGACGACCAGTTCGAACGGCAGGCGCTTTTCCGCGAGGAGGATGCGGATCTTGCGTGCGTAAGGACTCGTCAGCGAGGCGAAGAGCTTCATGTGCGTCTCCTTGTCCGGCACCTACAGCGGCGCCCAGTTGCGCGCGACGATGTCGCGGATCAGATGCAGCTTGCCGTGGAAGAAGTGATCGGCGCCGGGCACGACGATGACCGGGAGGTCCTGCGGCTTCGCCCACGCGAGGACGTTCGCGAGCGGCACGTTCTCGTCGTCGGCGCCGTGGATCACGAGCGTGTCCTTCGGCACGCTCTCGGTCGTGTAGCTGCGCGCGCCGGCGACCGCGCCGGTCGCAGTCCCGACGAGGACGATGCGCCGGGCCGGCGTGACGCCGCCGGCGAGCCGCTGCGTGACGCGCGTCTGCACGAACGCGCCGAACGAGAAGCCGCCGAGCGCGAGCGGCAGGCTGCCCCAGCGCGACTGCGCCCAGCTGATCACCGCGAGCATGTCCTCGGTCTCGGCGTCGCCGTGCTCGTGCCGCCCTTCGCTCTTGCCGACGCCGCGGAAGTTCGGGCGCACCGCGACGTAGCCGAGGTCGCGGAAGCTGCGCGCGAGCGTGTGCGTGATCTTGTTCGTGTTCGCGCCGCCGAACAGCGGGTGCGGGTGGCAGACGAGCGCGATGCCGCGGACGGTTCCGGGCGTGTCGATCAGCGCGTCGATCGCGCCGTCGGGTCCGCGCAGCAGCACGCTTTCGGGAGCGGCCGGCCGGCTCATGACGCGTCGGGCAGGCGCAGGCGGCTCACGACGCGGCCATGGACGAGATGCTCGTCAATGATCTCGTCGATGTCCTCCTGGTCGACGTAGGTGTACCAGACGTTGTCGGGGTAGACGACCAGCACCGGGCCTTCGTCGCAGCGATCGAGGCAGCCCGCCTTGTTGATGCGGATCTTGCCGCGGCCTTTCAGGCCGAGTGCGCCGATGCGATCCTTCGCGTAGGTCTGCATCGCCGTCGCGTTGTGGTTGTTGCAGCAGGTTTCGCCGGGGGCGCGCTGGTTGCAGCAGAAGAACACATGGTGCTTGAAATAACTCATCGACATCTCCGTGGAGGGCGGCGCGGCGGCGGCCGGCCCGTGGACATGCGACCGATTATAGCCGGGGCGTCGGCCCGCCCGCCGCATCGCGCGCGTCGGCCAGATGCTCGCCGCGCCATAGTCCGACGGCCGACAGGTAAGCGAGCGCGAGGAAGGGCCAAAGGTTCGCGGTGAGCTGGGTCACGCCGTGGAAGTTGAGGAAATTGCCGGATTGTTGCAGCGCGGGGCCGAAGACGAGGTAAGGGTTATCGGGCAGCAGATTCGCGAGCGTCGTCGCCGTCAGAAGCGTCAGCCCGGCGAGTGCGTGCTGCAGCAGGCGCGGCAGCAGCAGCGCGATCGCGAGCAGCGCGAGCCCGTACAGCAGGCCGCGGGACGTCCCGGGCGTCAGCCACAGCAGCGCCGCGCTGGGCGCGAAGAACGACGACGTCGCGATCGCTTTCGCGCCGATGCCGAGCAGCAGCAGGAGCACGATCGGCCAGGGGCTCGCTTTCCGCATCATGCAGCGCGCAAAGAGCCCCACCGCGACCGCGGTTGTCGCGACCAGCATCGATTCGAGCTGGATGAAGCGTTCCGGATTGAAATGCAGCGGCGTCGGCAGGCCGAGCATCTGGCGCAGGTCGCCGCTGCCGAACAGCAGGCTGTCGGGCACGAGTTGCGCGAGCAGCCACAGGCCGAGGAGCATCAGTCCGAGGTCGCCCGAGTGTCCGGCGATGATGCGCTCGCTGCGCCACCGATGCAGCCAGCCGCTGCGGTCGAACAGCCCGTGTCCCCACATTGCGCCGAGCAATGCGCCGACGAAGCCGCCGGCGATGTTCATGCCGAGGTCGATGTTCGATGACACCCGGTTGGGCAGGAAATTCTGCGTGACTTCCATCGTGAAGCTCAGCCCGGCGGCAATCAGCGTCGCGACGATGACGGCCCCCGCACGGCCGAGGCGGGCCGGGAGCGCGGGCGCGAGCACGAAGCCGAAGGGCAGGAAGCCGAGCAGGTTGAGCACGATATCCGCGACGCGGTAGTACTTCGGCCACGGCGCCGACAGGAAGTCGAGCAGCGGCAGCCCGGTCGGCCTCCATCCGGCGAGCGGATGCAGGCACGCGTAGACGATCAGTATTCCGTAGGCGACGGCGAGGTGGCGCGGCAGGGCGGAAACGGCGCGCGCGACGGGCATCGGCGGGTCCGGGGGAAGGATTCGGCGAGCTGCATTCTAGCCCGGATGGTGCGCCGCCCGCCGAGCGGAGCCGGGTCGGACAGTAATTGCCCACACTGGGCGGGCGGCTAGTGGAAACAGGCGATCCCCGAACGGCCGGGCGCGGCCCGAACGCGACGGTCGTTCAGCAAGAGGCGGGAGTCGGTGCCGCCGATTCGAATCGAGGCACCGGACAGGCGAAGCGACGCGGGCGAGCCCTGGTGGTCAGAATGGCCGGTTGTCGGCCGTGATGCGGCGGCTGCTCGTGCAGCGGGCGAGCGGGTTTAAGCGTCGCAGGACGTTGCCGGGCGCGTATTCCTTTTGCAGCGCGTCCCAGTCGACGGCGTCGAGCGTGTTCTTGACGAGCAGGCCGAGGTCGGTGTCGCCTTCGGTCAGCAGCCGCCGGCCGAAGAACAGCGTGTCGGCGTCCTCCTCGCGCAGCGCGAGCGCGAGGTAGTCGCGCACGTTCGCGGTCAGCGTCAGGTCGGGCGCGCCCCCTGCGCCGAGCGGGCGGAAGCCGCGCGGGCCGAACGTGAAGTCGAGCGTCAGGCCGGCGTCGCGGACCTTGATCCGCAAGTGGCGGCCGCTCAGCGGTTCGAGGTCGTCGCGCGACAGGACGCGGTCGAGGGCGAGGTTCAGCGCGGTCGTCAGCGCGAAGGTCGGCGGGCGTTGCGGCAGGCGCGCGGCGATGCGGGCGAGCGATGGCGGCAGCGTGAAGGCGGGGATGCTGAGCGTCGACATGGGGGCGTACTCCGGAAATCGGTTCAGGAAGCGACGTACTGCTCGACGCCGGGACGGCCGTGCCAGAAGCCGTTGCACGGAGCCTCGACCATCCACTCCGCGCTGCGCTGGAGCGCCTCCTGCGGCGGGAGTTCGCCTGCCGCCGCGTCGCGGAAAAGTTCGAGCACCTTCACCGTGTTCTCGCCTTGCGGGCTCACGCGCACGACCTGCGCGGACTGGCGCACCGATGGCAGGTCGCCGAGCAGGTTATGCACGCGCGCGGATTGCGTTTGCACGCCATTCAGCGTCAGGAAGGGCTCGCCTTCGCGCGTGCGCAGCATCAGACCGTCGTTGATCCCGAGGCAGCGGAACTCGCAGGTGTCCTTCTGCAGGTTGTAATGGCGCGCCGTGAAGCAGCGGGCGGAATGCGCGAGCGGCAGCCGGCCCCAGCCGAGGACTTCGGTTTCGATCGCCGGCGCGCCGCTGCCGAGGAGTTCGGCGAGCACCGCGCCGGACATTTCGGGCGGCGCGACCCAGCGCGTCGCGCCGGCGTCGGCCATCAGGCCGAGCGTCGCGGGGTTGAAGATGTTCAGCGTCGGGCCGGCGATCCAGTCGCGCCGCCCGGCGGCCGTCAGCAGCCGGACCGCGGACATGTCGTTCGCCTCGACGCGGAAGTCCGCCTGCGCGACGATGCGGCGCAGCGCCTTCAGGTCGGATTCGGATTCGATCAGCGACTGCGACGACATCACCGCTTCCTTGCCGGCGGCCTTGAGCATCGCGGCGACGTCGAGCCAGTCGTCGAGGCGCAGCTCGTGCCGGCGCGAGCAGACGGTCTCGCCGAGATAAACGGTGTGCACCGGGCTGTCGGCGACCTGCGCGTAGAAGTCGAGCGTCGCCTGGCGGGGCCAGTAGTAAAGGAGGGGGCCGAGTGCAATTTTCATCGGTTCATTTCCAACGGATCGCCGTGGCGATCGGACGCGGTTGCGGCGGCAGGCCGCGGGTGGCCTGCCGGGGCGTCATTTCCAGGGGCGGTAGTAGGCGCCCAGCGTGTGGCTGCGCCCTTCGGAGACCTTGTCGAGTTCGGCGATCCACGCCGGCTGCACCGAATAGCCGTCGATGTCGCGCGTCACGCGGTCGAGCGCGTCGCGCCAGACGCGCGTGACCTGGCCGGTGTAGGCCGGGCTGCGCTGGCGTCCTTCGATCTTGATCGCGCGCACGCCGGCGCGGACGAGATCCGGCAGCAGCTCGAGCGTGTTCAGGCTCGTCGGCTCCTCGATCGCGTAATACGTCTCGCCATTGACGTCGAAGCGGCCCTTGCACAGCGTCGGGTAGCCGGCGCGCTCGCCGTCGCCGAAGCGGTCGATCAGGATGCCGTTGAGGCGCGTCTCCATGCCTTGCGGCGTCTGTTCCCAGCGCACGTGCTTGCCGGGCGAGCATGCGCCGTTGCAGTTCGGCGACTCGCCCGTCGCGTAGGCCGACAGCGCGCAGCGGCCCTCGACCATCACGCACAGCCCGCCGAAGCCGAATACCTCGATCTCGACGTTGGTGTTCGCGATGACCTGCTCGACCTGCGGCAGCGACAGCACGCGCGGCAGCACTGCGCGCTGGATGCCGAAGCGCTCGGCGTAGAAATTGATCGCCTCGTAGCTCGTCGCCGAGCCCTGCACCGACAGGTGCAGCCGCAGCTGCGGGTGCGTCCGCTGCGCGTAAGCCATCAGACCGGGGTCGGCGACGATGACCGCATCGATGCCGAGGTCGGCGGCGCGGTCGACCGCGGCGGTCCAGCCGGACCAGTTCGACGCCTGCGGGTAGGTGTTCAGCGCGAGGAGCACCTTGCGCTTGCGGTCGTGCGCGTAACGCACGCCTTCGGCCATCGCCTTCGCGTCGAAGTTCAGGCCGGTGAAGTTCCGCGCGTTGGTCGCGTCCTTGAAGCCGAGATAGACGCAGTCGGCGCCGTGGTCGACAGCCGTCTTCAGCGCCGGCAGGCTTCCTGCCGGGCAGACAAGTTCGATTTTGGTATTGGTCATGTCGGGGGCGGGGAAAAAGCTCCGCCACCATAGTGCGCGCGGTCCGCGGACGCGTTGACCGGCATCAAGGCGAGGTGCCGCGGTGCAGCGAAAAAACCTATCGGGCGCCCGGCGATTCGCCTTGCGGTTCCAGGTGCGCCGCGACGTGCCCGTGGGTCGGCTTGACGAGGGTCTGCGGCAGCAGCGAGCCGGCGATCATCGCGACGATGCCGGCGAGCATGCCGGCGAAATGCGGCGGGACGTCGGCGTCGGGGGCGACGATTTCCAGCAGGACCCAGACCAGCAGGCCGGCGAGGATCGATGCGAGCGCGCCCTGGGTGCTCGCGCGCTTCCAGTACAGGCCGAACGCGAGCGGCACGAACGCGGTCGCAAGCGTCACCTTGTACGCGTTCTCGACCATGCCGTGGATGCTCTCCTCGGTGTGCGTCGCGTACCACGTGATCAGCAGCGCGAACGCGACGACGACGACGCGGGTGAGCCACAGGAAGCCGCGGTCGCTGACCTTGCCGAAGGTGCCGCGCAGGATGTTCTCGGAGAAGGTCACCGACGGCGCGAGCAGCGTGCCCGACGCGGTGCTCATGATCGCCGACAGCAGCGCGCCGAAGAACATCACCTGCGCGAAGAGCGGCGTGTGCTTGAGGATCAGCTGCGGAAGGATCTGCTGGCTGTCGGTTTCCTGGAGTTGCGCGACGAGTGCGGGGTCGATCAGCGTCGCCGAATACGCGATGAAGAGCGGCACGAACGCGAACACGAAGTAGCCCGAGCCGCCGAGCAGTGTGCCGCGCACCGCGGTCTTCTCGTTGCGCGCCGAGTTCACGCGCTGGAATACGTCCTGCTGCGGAATCGAGCCGAAGCCCATCGTCAGGATGCCGGCGAGAAACGCGATGATGTCCTTCGCGTCGAAAGCGGGCAGGAAGTTCAGCTTGCCCGACTCGCTCGCGTGCGTGACGACGGTGCCGACGCCACCCGCCATGTCCCCGACAAGCCACGCGATGTAGAGCAGCCCGACGACGATGATGATCATCTGCATGAAGTCGGTCAGCGCGACCGACCACATGCCGCCGAACAGCGTGTAGACGAGCACGATGCCGGCGCCGATCAGCATGCCGGCCTCGTTCGTGATCGCGCCGTCCGACAGGATATTGAAGACGAGGCCGAGCGCGGTGATCTGCGCGGCGACCCAGCCGAGGTAGGAAATGACGATCGCGAGCGAGCACAGCACCTCGACGGTGCGGCCGTAACGCAGGCGGTAGTAGTCACCCAGCGTCAGCAGGTTGAGTCGGTACAGCGGGCGCGCGAAGAACAGGCCGACGAGGATCAGGCACAGCGACGCGCCGAACGGATCGGACCACAGCCCGCGCAGGCCTTCGTCGATGAAGGTCGCCGAAATCCCGAGCACCGTCTCGGAGCCGAACCAGGTCGCGAACACCGTCGCCGTGACGATGTAGAGCGGCAGGTGGCGGCCGGCGGCGATGTAGTCCGTCGTGCTCTTGACGTGCGTCGCCGCGTAAAGTCCGACCGCGACCGAGAGCAGGAGGTAGGCGACGACGAAGCCGACGAGCATGGGCGGACTCTTCAGGGGAAAGCGGCGTTGGGGGCAAATCGAGCGGGCCGCAGTTTAGCAACGAATTCCGCCGCAGGGGATGGCGAAATCCCTTGGATCCGATGGAATTCTTGCGATGCCGAAGATCGTCCGCGGCGGCGGCGGCGGCGGCGGCGGGTCAGCCGGGCAGCGGTTGTCCGCGCCGTTGCGCGGCATCGCCGAGCGCGTCGAGGATGACGCCGGCGGCTTCGTCGAGGACCGCTTCCTCGATCACGAGCGGCGGCGCGAAGCGCAAGACGGTGTGGTGCGTGTCCTTCGTCGCGATGCCACGCGCGAGCAGCACGCGCGCGCCGGTGACCGCATCGAGTTGGGCGACGTCGAGCTCGATGCCGACCAGCAGGCCGCGCCCGCGCACCGCGGTCACGCAGGGCGGCGCGTCGTCGGAGAACCGCTTCATCAGGCGCTGACCCAACCACGCCGCGCGCTCCCACGGCCGCGTCTCTTCGAGGAGGTCGAGCACTTCGAGCGCGACGGCGGCGCCGAGCGGATTGCCGCCGAAGGTCGAGCCGTGGTCGCCGGGGCGGAACACGTCCATCACCGCCGCGTCGGCGAGGAAGGCCGACACTGGCAGCAGGCCGCCGCCAAGCGCCTTGCCGAGGATCACGCCGTCCGGACGCACGCCGTCGTGCTCGCACGCGAGCAGGCGGCCGGTGCGGCCGAGCCCGGTCTGGACTTCGTCGGCGATCAGCAGCACGTCATGCCGGCGGCAGATCTCGGCGCAGCGCCGCAGATAGCCGTCCGGCGGCACTATGATGCCGCCTTCGCCCTGGACCGGCTCGATGAGGAAGGCCGCGGTATGCGGCGTGATCGCCGCTTCGAGTGCGTCGGCGTCGCCGAACGGGATGCGCGTGAAGCCGGGTGCGAACGGCCCGAAGCCGTCGCGGTACTGCGGCTCCGACGACATGCCGACGATCGTGATCGAGCGGCCGTGGAAATTGTTCTCGCAGACGATGATCTCGGCGCGGTCCGCGGCGACGCCCTTGACCTTGTAGGCCCACTTGCGCGCCGCTTTCAACGCGGTCTCGACCGCTTCGAGGCCGGTGTTGACCGGCAATGCGCGGTCGTAGCCGAACAGCGCCGAGAGCCGTTCGAGCAGCAGCGGGAGGCGGTCGTTCGAATACGCGCGCGACGTCAGCGCGAGCCGCTGTGCCTGGTCGTGCAGCGCACGCACGAGACGCGGGTTGGAGTGGCCGAAGCTCACCGCCGAGTATGCGCTCATCATGTCTAGATAGCGCCGCCCCTCGACGTCCCACAGCCACACGCCGTCGCCGCGGTGGAAGACCGCCGGCAGCGGGTCGTAGTTGTGCGCGCCGAACTGCCGCTCTTTCGCGCGCAGCGCGTCGCTGCCCGGTCCGAGCGCGGCGCCCGCAAGCTCGGCGACCGAGCCCGCGCCGACTTCGGCGCGGTCGAAATCGGGGACGTACTCGACGATCTCGAGCGCGACGAAATCGCGGCAGGCGCGCAGCATGAGCAGGGTGCTGGACAGCTCCTCCGGCAGGATCCCGCCCGCCTCGCGGCAAGTGACCGCCGGGAATGCGGCCGGGTCGAGCGCGTCGAGGTCGATCGTCACGCCGAACGCGGCGGTGTGGCGGCGGACCGCGTCGAGCGCGTCGGCGAACACCGCGGCGAGGCCGCGCCCGCGGATCGCCTCCATGTCGAAGATCGTCACGCCGAGCCGTTCGAGGCGGTCGAATTCTTCGGGCTCCCACGACCGCGCGCCGATGATGCAGATGTTTTCCGGTGCGAGCCGCGGTCCGCCGATACCGGTCAAGAGCGGGCTGCCCTCGCCGAGCAGCGCCGCGAGCGGCATGCCGTGGATATTGCCGGAATGGGTGCTCGCGGTCGTGTGGCTGTCGAGGTGGGCGTCGATCCAGATCAGCCCGAGCGCGCCGCGGCCCGCGACCCGGCCGGCGACGGCCGGCCACGTGCCCATCGCCACCGCGTGATCGCCGCCGAGCACGAGCGGGAAAGCGTCCGCGTCGAGCGCCGCGATGCTGTCAGCGAGGCGCCGCGAGATCCCGCCGACCGCCGCGAGTCGCTCTTCGAGCGTCGCTTCAGCGGACCGCGAGGCGTCCGGCAACAGGGTCTCATGCCAGTCGACATCGATGCCCAGCGCACGCAGGCGTTGCACGAGTCCGGACGCTTCGAGGGCCGCCGGCGCGGCGTCGGGACCGGCGCCGGGCGCGCCGAGCGCGGAGGCAACGCCGATGATCTTCACCGGGGCGTGCGCCCCCGAGTGAGTCGAGACATGAAGCGGTGCCGAATGGGTCATGGCCTTCCTCCCTGGTCGCAGTCGCTGCGGACGAACAAGTCAGAACGATGAAAAGTTCGACGGTGCGGGGAGGGATTCGTTCAGCAAGCCGCGCGCCCGGCGCGGAACCCTGAAATCAGCCGGTCATGCGGTAGAACTCGAGCGCGACGAGGCCGGCGAGAAGCACGCTGACGACGGCGAGCACGCGTCCCTGCCGCCGTTGCGCGGCATCGACGCGCCTCAGCACTTCGCGCTGCTCGGAGAGCTGCCGTTCCGGCGCGAGGAGCGCCTGATGCACGAGGCGCGGCAGCTGCGGCAGCGTGCCCGCCCACGCAGGCGCTTCTTCGCGCACGCCGCGCAGCACCGCGCGCCAGCCCATGCGCTCGTCCATCCAGCGTTCGAGGAAGGGCTTCGCGGTCTTCCACAGGTCGAGTTCCGGGTCGAGCTGGCGGCCGAGCCCTTCGATGTTCAAGAGCGTCTTCTGCAGCAGCACGAGCTGCGGCTGCACTTCCATCTCGAAGCGGCGCGCCGTCTGGAAGAGGCGCAGCAAAGTCTTGCCGAACGAGATGTCCTTCAGCGGCCGGTCGAAGATCGGCTCGCACACCGCGCGGATCGCGCCTTCGAACTCGTCGACGCGCGTCTGCGGCGGCACCCAGCCGGCCTCGATGTGGGCGCGTGCGACGCGGTTGTAGTCGCGCTTGAAGAACGCGAGGAAGTTCTGCGCGAGGTAGTTCTTGTCGACTTCGGTCAGCGTGCCGACGATGCCGAAATCGAGCGCGATGTAACGGCCGTCCTGATGCACGAAGATGTTGCCGGGGTGCATGTCGGCGTGGAAGAAGCCGTCGCGGAACACCTGCGTGAAGAAGATCTCGACACCGGCGCGCGACAGCTGCTTGAGGTCGACGCCCTGTTCGCGCAGCGTCGCGAGCTGGGAGATCGGCACGCCGCGCATGCGCTCCATGACCATCACCGTCTTGCCGCACCAGTCCCAGTAGACTTCGGGCACGACGAGGAGCTTCGAGTCGGTGAAGTTGCGCCGCAGCTGCGAGCAGTTCGCCGCCTCGCGCATCAGGTCGAGCTCGTCGTTGAGGTATTTCGAGAACTCCGCGACGACTTCGCGCGGCTTCAGCCGCCGCGCTTCGGGCCACAGCCGGTCGAGCAAGGCCGCGGCGGACTCCATCAGCGCGAGGTCGTGCGCGATGACGCGCTGGATGCCCGGGCGCAGGATCTTCACCGCGACGTCGGTGCCGTTCGGCAACTTCGCGAAATGCACCTGCGCGACCGACGCCGATGCGACCGGCGTGCGCTCGAAATCGACGAAGACGTCATCGACCGGGCGACCGTAGAAGTTCTCGAGGACCCGCAGCGCTTCCTCGGTCGGGAACGGCGGCACGCGGTCCTGCAGCAGCGCGAGCTCGTCCGCGAGATCGGTCGGCAGCAGGTCGCGCCGGGTGGACAGCATCTGGCCGAACTTGACGAAGATCGGTCCGAGCGATTCGAGCGCGCAGCGCAGCCGCACACCGCGCGGCTCGGTCGGATGGCGCCAGAAGAACACCGCGTGCCACAGGCGCATCAGCCGGCCGCTGGGATCGGCGTCGAGCACCATCTGGTCGAGCCCGAAGCGCAGCCCTACGGTGATGATCTTGGCGAGGCGGAACAGGCGCACGGGGACAGGCACAGGAACGAAAGGCCGGACTTTAGCCGGAAAGGGTCGAGCGCGAAAGCAACGCCGGCCGCGGCTTTTCGATCGACGTCGGGTGGGCGGTAAGCGATCCGCTATAATTTCGCCCTTTTACGATTTGCCGAGTGCCATGAGCGCCGATCCGAAAGCCCAACTCGCCGACCTGTTGCGTGCCGCGCTGAAGAGCGTGGCGCCGGAACTGGCCGACACCGCGATCCACCTCGAGCGGCCGAAGCAGGCCGGCCACGGGGACTTCGCGACGAACCTCGCGTTGCAGCTCGCGAAGCCGCTGCGCCGCAGCCCGCGCGATCTCGCGGCGAAGCTGCTCGACGAGCTGCCCGCCTCGCCGCTCGTCGCGACGACGGAAATCGCCGGCGCCGGCTTCATCAACTTCACGCTCGCCGCCGGCGCGAAGACCGCCGTCGTCGGCGAAGTCCTCGCACGCGGCGAGTCGTTCGGACGCGGCGCCCGCAGCGGCGTCAAGGTCCTGCTCGAATTCGTCTCGGCGAACCCGACCGGCCCGCTGCACGTCGGGCACGGCCGCGGTGCCGCGTACGGCGCGTCGCTCGCGTCGGTGCTCGGTTTCGCCGGCTGCGACGTCACGCGCGAGTACTACATCAACGACGCCGGCCGGCAGATGGACATCCTCGCGCTGTCGACGTGGCTGCGCTACCTCGCGCTCCACGGCGTCGAGGTCGCGTTCCCGCCGAATGCGTACCAAGGCGACTACGTCGTCGCGATGGCGCGCGACCTGCGCGACGCGCACAAGGACCGCTTCGCCGGCTTCACCGCGGCGCAGGTGGTCGACGGCGCGCCCGGCCTGCCGGTTGCCGACCGCAAGGACGACGAAGCGAAGAACCAGCGCGAGGAGCACCTCGATGTGCTGATCGCGAACGCGAAGCGGCTGCTCGGCGAGGACTACCACTTCGTGCATGGCTTCGCGCTCAACGAGCAGCTCGGCGACGGCCGCGAGGACCTCGAAGAGTTCGGCGTACATTTCGACAAGTGGTTCTCGGAGAAGAGCCTCTTCGACACCGGCCTCGTCGAGCGCGCGGTCGCCGAGCTCGAACGCCACGGGCACGTCTATCTGCAGGACGGCGCGAAGTGGTTCCGCTCGACCGCGTTCGGCGACGAGAAGGACCGCGTCGTGCAGCGCGACAACGGCCTGTACACATATTTCGCGTCGGACATCGCGTACCACCTGAACAAGTACGAGCGCGGCTTCGACCGCATCATCGACATCTGGGGCGCCGACCACCACGGCTACATCCCGCGCGTGAAAGGCGCGATCGCGGCGCTCGGCCTGCCGCCGGAGAAGCTCGAAGTCGCGCTGGTGCAGTTCGCGGTGCTGTACCGCAACGGGCAGAAGGCCGCGATGTCGACGCGCTCGGGCGAGTTCGTGACGCTGCGTGAGCTGCGCCGCGAAGTCGGCAACGACGCGTGCCGCTTCTTCTACGTGCTGCGGAAGAGCGACCAGCACCTCGACTTCGACCTCGACCTCGCGAAGAGCCAGAGCAACGAGAACCCGGTCTATTACGTGCAGTACGCGCACGCGCGCGTCTGCTCGGTGCTCCAGCAGTGGGGCGGCGACGTCGCGGAACTCGCCGCCGCCGACCTCGGTCGGCTCGAGAACGAGCGCGAGCTCGCGCTGTGCGCGCGCCTCGGCAGCTTCCCCGAGTTGATCCAGAACGCCGCGGCCGATTACGCGCCGCACCAGATCGCGTTCTACTTGAAGGACCTCGCCGGCGAGTTTCACAGCTGGTACAACGCCGAGCGCATGCTCGTCGATGACGAGGGGCTGCGCGTCGCGCGCCTCGCGCTCGCGGCGGCGGTGCGCTGGGTGCTCGCGACCGGGCTCGCGCTGCTCGGCGTATCGGCGCCGGAGACGATGTGAAACGTCGCGCGACGTCTGAATCCCGTCGATGCCACGGCGACCCGTCCGGAGAATCTCGTGAGTCGTGACCGCAAGCCCCGATCCAGGACATCGAGCCGCCCCGCGAAAAGCGGCGGCGGCGTGATCGTCGGGATCTTCATCGGCCTCGTGCTCGGGGCGCTCTTCGCCGCCGGCGCCGCGTGGTGGTTCACCCGGTCGTCGCCGTTCCAGCCGTCGGCGCCGACGCTGCCGAACCGCGCGCAGCCCTCCGACGCGCCGCGACCGCCGGTGTCGCTGCCCGGAAAGCCGGGCGACCGGCCGGTGACGAAACCGGACTTCGAGTTCTACAAGATCCTGCCGCAGGGCAACGGTGCACCGACCGAAGCGCCGCCGGTGCGCGAGGCGGCGCCCGCGCCGGCGCCCGAGCGCCTGTACCTGCAGATCGGCGCGTTCGAGAACCCGGCCGAAGCGGACAACCTCAAGGCCAAGCTCGCGCTGAACGGTATCGAGTCGAGCGCGCTGCGCGCGCAGCTGCCCGATGGACGCACGATGCACCGGGTGCGCATCGGCCCGTTCGCGAAGCCGGAAGACATGAATCCGGTCCGCACGCGCCTCGCCGAGGCCGGTTTCACCGCGACGGTCGTCAAGGGCAACCCCTGAGCCGGGCGCCGGAATCTACCCGATCCGCATGACGGGAACCGCCTGGCATCGGCGCCGTCAGACACGCTGTCATCAACCCGGGAGTACTGAATGAATCGTCGTCTCGCACTCAAGCAACTTGCCGCGCTCGGCGCGCTGTCCGCGTTCGGCTCCAGCGCGTTGGCGCAGCCCCAGGCGTACCAGACGCTCGGCACGAAGGTGCCGACCGAGGTCGCGGGCAAGGTCGAAGTGATCGAGTTCTTTTCCTACGGCTGCCCGCACTGCCACGACTTCGAGCCGCTGCTGAACAACTGGTCGAAGGGCCTGCCGGGCGACGTGAACTTCATCAAGGTGCCGATCACCTTCAACCGCGCCGAATGGACGACGCTCGCGCGCATCTACTACACGCTCGACGTGATGGGCGAAGCCGGCAAGCGCGGGCCGGCGGTGTTCGCGGCGATCCACGACGAGAAGCGCCCGCTGCACCGCGAGGACGCGCTGATGGAATGGGTCGCGGGCAGCGGCATCGACGCGAAGCGCTTCAGCGACACCTACAAGTCGTTTGGCGTGCAGTCGAAAGTGCAGCGCGCGAACCAGATCGCCGCCGCGTACAAGGTCAGCGGCGTGCCGATGATGGCGGTCGACGGCCGCTACATCATTTCGGCGAGCACTGCCGGGGGCTACGACCAGATGCTGAAGACGGTCGACGAACTCATCGCGCGCTCGCGCACCGAGAAGAAGGGCTGACCGCTCCCGCTTCGGTTGCCTCCGTCGCTGCGCCCTTCGGGGCGCAATGGCGGCCCCCCGCGGCTCGCCCGCGTTTCCCGTCTTGTCCTCTTCCGCCCCCTCAGCGATCCGAGTATGGTTGCCTGAACTTTGTTCGGCGGCCTAGCCGGACCGCGCGGCGAGTCGCGGCACGACCTCCGGGGACGGGAGACCAGCATGAAGTCACGCGAGGCAGAGACGGGCACCGCGCAGTTCGACGCGGTTCTGGAACAGATCGCCAGGAAGCTGCCGGCGGACGAGGCCGCGCTGGTCGAGCCGTTCGCGCGGCGCTGGTTCGGTCAGGTCGCGCCGGAAGATCTCGCCGACCGCACGGTCGATGACCTGTACGGCGCGGTCGTCAGCCACTGGCAGTTCGTGCGCCGGCATCGCGGCGGTGCACGGCTGCGCGCGTACAATCCGAAGCTCGAAGAGCACGGCTGGGAATCGACCCACACGGTGATCGAGATCGTCAATGACGACATGCCGTTTCTCGTCGATTCGATCGCGATGGAAGTCAACCGGCAGGGGCTCACGCTGCACCTGATCATCCATCCGGTGATGCGCGTCGTGCGCGACGGCGCCGGACGCTACCAGCGGCTCGCCGAAGAAGGCGAAGCGGACCAGGGGCATTTCGAGTCGATCATTCACGTCGAGGTCGACCGGCGCACCGAAGCGGACGACCTCGACGCGCTGAGCGACGGGCTCGAGCGCGTGCTCGCCGACGTGCGCGCGGCCGTGACCGACTGGCCCGCAATGCAGCAGCGCGTCGTCGAGATCGCGAAGGGCATCGAGGACAACCGCCCGCCGGTGCCCGCCGCGGAGGTCGCCGAAACGCTCGCGTTCCTGCGGTGGCTGCTCGACGACAACATCGTGCTGCTCGGCTGCCGCGACTACGAACTCGTCGCCGGAAACGGCGAGAGCGAACTGCACATCCGCCCCGGTTCCGGTCTCGGCCTGCTGCGGGAACGCGCGGGCGAGCGCGTGTCGCGCTCGTTCTCCGCGCTGCCCGCGAATCTCAAGGCGACGCTGCCGAACCTGCCGGTGCTCCTGACGGTGACGAAGTCGAACACGCGCTCGACGGTCCACCGCACCGGCTACATCGACCGCTTCAGCGTCAAGGTGTTCGACGAGCAGGGCAACGCGCGTGCCGAGCGGCGCATCATCGGCCTGCTCGCCTCCACCGCGTACAGCGCGAGCCCGCAGGAGATTCCGTTCCTGCGCGGCAAGGTCGCGGCGGTCGTCGAACGCGCCGGCCTGATGCCGAAAAGCCACGCCGCGAAAGCGCTGCTGACGATCCTCGAACGCTATCCGCGCGACGAGCTGTTCCAGATCTCGACCGAGGAGCTCTTCCATCAGGGGATGGGCATCCTGCGGCTCGGCGAGCGCCAGCGCACGCGGCTCTTCGTGCGCACCGACCCGTTCGCGCGCTTCGTCTCGTGCCTGATCTACGTGCCGCGCGAGCACTACACCACCGAACAGCGGCTGCGCATGCAGGCGGTGCTGATGGAAGCGTTCAACGGCAGCAGCTCCGACTTTGACGTGCAGTTTTCCGAATCCGCGCTCGCGCGCGTGATGATCATCATCCGCACGCGCGACTCGTCGATTCCGCCGTTCGACGTCTATGAACTCGAGCAGCGGCTCGTGCGCGCGACGCGGCGCTGGGAGGACGAACTGCACCGCGCGATGCTCGAACATTTCGGCGAGGAACGCGGCATGGCGCTGCTGCGCCGCTACGGCGAAGGCTTCCCGGCGGGCTATCGCGAGGAGTATTCGCCGCGCGTCGCGGTGTTCGACGTCGAGCAGATCGAAGCGCTCGTCGACGACGACGACCTCGGCATGAGCCTCTACATCCCGCTCGAAGCAAGGCCGGGGCGGCTGAATTTCAAGATCTATCGCGTCGGCGCGCCGGTGCCGCTGTCGCAGAGCCTGCCGATGCTCGAACGCATGGGCGTCAAGGTCATCGACGAGAACCCGTCGGAGATCGAGCGCCAGGACGGGCGCTGCGTCTGGATCCACGATTTCGGGCTCGCTTACGAGGCCGCCGAGGAGCTCGACATCGAGCGGCTGCGGCCGCTGTTCCACGACGCGTTCCTGCGCGCATGGCGCGGCGAGATCGAGAGCGACGACTTCAACCGCCTGACGCTGCTCGCCGAGCTGACGTGGCGCGAGATCGTCGTGCTGCGTGCATATGCGAAGCACATGCGGCAGGCGGCGTTCACGTTCAGCCAGGCGTACATGGAGAACACGCTCGCCGCGCATCCGACGCTCGCGCGGGAGCTCGTCGAACTGTTCGCGCTGCGCTTCGACCCGCAGCAGGAAGCCGATCGGGGGGGGCGCAGCGACGCCCTCGTCGCGCGCATCGAGGAAGCGCTCAACGCGGTCGCGAATCTCGACGAGGACCGCATCCTGCGGCAGTTCCTCGCGATGGTGCGGGCGACGCTGCGGACGAACTACTACCAGCGCGACGCCGACGGGCAGCCGAAATCCTGGCTGTCGCTGAAGCTCGACCCGCGGCGCATCCCGAACCTGCCGCAGCCGCTGCCGATGTTCGAGATCTCGGTCTATTCGCCGCGCTTCGAAGGCGTGCATCTGCGCGGCGGGCGCGTCGCGCGTGGCGGCGTGCGCTGGTCGGACCGCATGGAGGACTTCCGCACCGAGATCCTCGGCCTCGTCAAGGCGCAGATCGTCAAGAACGTCGTCATCGTGCCGGTGGGTTCGAAGGGCGGCTTCGTCGTCAAGAACCCGCCGGCGGGCGACCGCGAAGCGCTGCTCGCCGAAGGCATCGCGTGCTACCGGCAGTATCTGCGCGGGCTGCTCGATCTCACCGACAACCGCGTGCAGGGCAAGGTCGTGCCGCCGCGCGACGTCGTCCGCCACGACGACGACGATCCTTATCTCGTCGTCGCCGCCGACAAGGGCACCGCGAGCTTTTCGGACCATGCGAACGCGATCGCGCTCGAATACGGCTTCTGGCTCGGCGACGCGTTCGCGTCCGGTGGCTCGGCCGGCTACGACCACAAGAAGATGGGCATTACCGCCCGCGGCGCGTGGGAGTCGGTCAAGCGGCACTTCCGCGAGTTCGGCCTCGACACGCAGGAGCAGCCCTTCACCGTCGTGGGCATCGGCGACATGTCCGGCGACGTGTTCGGCAACGGCATGCTGCGCTCGCGCAGGACCCAGCTCGTCGCGGCGTTCGATCACCGGCACATCTTCATCGATCCGGCGCCCGATCCGGAGACCTCGTTCGTCGAGCGCGAACGCCTCTTCGCGCTGCCGCGCTCGTCGTGGGACGACTACGACCGGGCGATGATCTCCGAAGGCGGCGGGGTGTGGCCGCGCGCCGCGAAATCGATCCGGCTGTCGCCGCAGGCGCGCGAGGCGCTGGGTATCGCCGCCGACGCGCTGCCGCCTTCCGAACTGGTCCGCGCGATCCTCACCGCGCCGGTCGACCTGCTCTACAACGGCGGCATCGGGACCTACATCAAGGCGACGAGCGAAACCGACGTCGCGGTCGGCGACCGCACGAACGACGCGCTGCGCGTCAACGGTGCCGACCTGCGCTGCCGGGTCGTCGCCGAAGGCGGCAACCTTGGCGTCACTCAGCTCGGCCGCATCGAATACGCGCTGAAGGGCGGGCGGATCAACACCGACGCGATCGACAACTCGGGCGGCGTCGATTGCTCGGATCACGAGGTCAACATCAAGATCCTGCTCGGCAGCGTCGTCGCCGAAGGCGACCTGACCGGCAAGCAGCGCAACGAACTGCTCGTCGAGATGACCGACGAAGTCGCCGAACTCGTGCTGCGCGACAACTACGCCCAGACGCAGGTGCTGTCGGTGACGCGCTTGCGCGGCGTCGCGCTGCTCGACGAGCAGGCGGAATTCATCCGCCGGCTGAGCCACGCCGGGCGCTTGAACCGCAAGATCGAGTACCTGCCGCTCGACGAGGAGATCGCCGACCGGGCGCTCGCGCACACCGGTCTCGTGACGCCGGAACTGGCGGTGCTGCTCGCTTACAGCAAGATCGAGCTTTTCGACGAGGTGCTCGAGTCCGACGTGCCGGAGGATCCGTACATCTCCACCGCGCTGACGCGTTATTTCCCGAAGCCGTTGCGCGAACGCTTCGCCGCGCAGATCCAGCGCCACCCGCTGCGCCGCGAGATCATCGCGACGCACGTCGTCAACAGCATGATCAACCGCGTCGGCCCGACCTTCGTCGGCCGGCTGCACGGGGAGACCGGCGAGCCGATGGCCGAGATCGTCCGTGCCTACATGGCGACGCGCGAAGTGTTCGCGCTCGTGCCGACGTGGCGCGAAATCGAGGCGCTCGACAACGTCGTGCCCGATGCGGTGCAGACCGAGATGATCCTCGAGACGGTGCGCCTGGTTCACCGCGGCACGATGTGGTTCCTGCGCCACCGCAACCGGCTCGGCGACCTGCAGGGGACGCTCGACTACTTCTCGGCCGGCGCCGCCGGGCTGTCGGCGGGCCTACGCGATTTCGTTCGCTCCGCGTATCTCGAAGTCATCGACGGGGTCGCGGCGACCTTCGTCGGGAAAGGCGTGCCCGCGCCGCTCGCGCACCGCATCGCATCGCTCGACGAGCTGTATTCCGCGCTCGATCTCGTCGAAGTCGTCGAGGAGACCGGCCGGCCGGAAGGGACCGTCGCGAAGGTCTATTACGCGCTCGGCGACGAGCTCGATCTGTACTGGCTCGGCCTGCAGATCAGCGCGTTGCCGGCGGACAGCCGCTGGCAGGCGCTCGCGCGCGGCGCGCTGCGCGTCGAGCTGTCGAACCAGGCGCGGATTGTCGCCGCCGATGCGCTGAAACACAGCCCGGGGGTCGAGGCGCCGGAGGACGTCATCGCGGCCTGGCAGGAGCGCAACCGCGTGACCGTCGAGCGCTACCGGCATCTGCTCGCGGACGTGAAGACCGCCGCCGTGATCGACATGGCGATGCTGTCGGTGCTGATGCGGGCGCTGCGCAACCTCGGTTGAGCGGGGGCCGCGGCGCGCCGCCGTCCCGGCCGCGGACGGCGGCTACAGTTCGACTTGCGTGCCGAGCTCGACGACGCGGTTCGGCGGAATGCGGAAGTAGTCCGCGGCGCTGCCGGCGTTGCGGAACATGACGATGAAAAGCTTCTCGCGCCACCGCGCCATGCCCCCCGCGACGCGCGACACCAGCGTCTCGCGGCCGAGGAAGAACGACGTTTCCATCATCTGGAACTTCAGCCCGAATTCGGCGCAGCGTTCGAGCGCGACGGGCAGGTCGGGGTCGTCCATGAAGCCGTAGCTCACGCGCACGCGAAAGAAACCGTAGTCGAGCTCCTCGACCGCGACGCGCTCGCGGTCGGGCACGTGCGGCACGTCGGCGGTTTCGACCGTCAGCAGCACGACGCGGCGATGCAGCACCTTGTTGTGCACGAGGTTGTGCAGCAAGGCGCGCGGCACACCCTCGAGCCATGTCGTCAGAAACACCGACGTGCCGTCGACGCGCGGCGGGGGGCTGGCGAACATCGACTGGATGAAGATGTCGAGCGGCATCGTGTCGCTGCGGATGCGCGAGTTCAGCATGTCCCGGCCGCGTTTCCACGTCGTCAGCAGCGTGAAGATCAGCGCGCCGACGAGCAGCGGGAACCAGCCGCCGGCGAGGATCTTCACGGTCGTCGCGGAAAAGAACGCGGCGTCGACCGTGAGGAACACGGCGAGGAACAGCGCCGCCCGAGCCTTGCCCCAGCCCCACAGCTCGCGCACGACGACGAAGGCGAGCAGCGTGTCGATCATCATCGTCAGCGTGACCGCGATGCCGTACGCGGACGCGAGCGCGCTCGACGACCGGAACCCGACGACCAGCGCGACGACCGCGCCGAGCAGCATCCAGTTGATGCTGGGCACGTAGATCTGGCCCATTTCGCGCTCGGACGTGAAGATCGTCCGCATCCGCGGCGCGTAGCCGAGCTGGATCGCCTGGCGGGTCAGCGAATAGGCGCCCGAGATGACGGCCTGGCTCGCAATGATCGTCGCCAGTGTCGCCATCGCGACCATCGGGTACACCAGCGCGTCGGGAACGAGCAGATAGAACGGGTTGCGCACGTTATCCGGATGATCGAGGATCAGCGCGCCCTGGCCGAGATAATTCAGGTACAGCGCCGGAAACACGACGAGGAACCACGCGAACTTGATCGGTCGCCGGCCGAAATGCCCCATGTCGGCGTACAGCGCCTCACCGCCGGTGATCGCGAGCACAACGGCGCCGAGCGATAGCCACCCGACGAGCGGCATGTCGGCGAAAAAGCGCAGCGCCCAGCGCGGGTCGAGCGCAGCGACGATTTCCGGATGCAGCGTGATGCCGCGGATGCCGAGCACCGCGAGGACGACGAACCAGCACAGCATGACCGGGCCGAAGACCTTGCCGACGCTGCCGGTGCCGCGGCGCTGGATCAGGAAGAGTGCGAACAGCACGACGAGCGCGATCGGCAGCACGTAAGGGCGGAATGCGGGTGTCGCGACTTCAAGGCCTTCGACCGCCGACAACACCGAGATCGCCGGCGTGATCATGCCGTCGCCGTAGAACAGCGCCGCGCCGAACACGCCGAGGACCGACAGCAGCCATGCCTTGCGTCCCGGCGGCACTGCCCGCAGCACGAGCGAGGTCAGCGCCATGATGCCGCCCTCGCCGCGGTTGTCGGCGCGCGTGATGAAGATCACGTATTTCGCCGAGACGACGAAAACGAGCGCCCAGAACACCAACGACAGGATGCCGTACACATTCTCCGGCGTGACCGGCACCGCGTGCGGGCCGTTGAAGACTTCCTTCAGCGTGTAGAGCGGGCTCGTGCCGATGTCGCCGTAGACGACACCGATCGCGGCGACCGCGAGTCCGGCGATTCCCGTACCGGAGCCGTGCTGCGACGCGGGAGCGCCGGCATCGGCGGCGGGCGGCATCGACGGGCCGGGGCCGGATGCCCTTGCAGGGGACGGATCGCCCGCAGGATCGACGGTCGACATGGGAGCTCCGGGAGAAGGGGCGTTAGCGCGGGCGCAGAGCTTACCGCAGCGCAGCACCCGGAGCCAGCCGCGCGCCGTGCGTGTGGTTTGGGCGCCTCACCAGCCCGTCACAACATTTCACCGGCCGGCCGGAACCCGAATCCGAGCGCGGCTGCGACGCCCTTGTGGGTGAGGTGTCCGGCGCATACGTTCAGCCCCTGCAGCAAGTGCGGATCCTGCGCGAGCGCCGCGCGCCATCCCTTGCCGGCGATCGCGAGAACGTGAGGCAGGGTTGCGGTGTTGAGCGCGAGCGTCGAGGTGCGGGCAACGGCGCCCGGCATGTTCGCGACGCAGTAGTGCACGACGCCGTCGACGACGAAGGTCGGGTCGGCGTGCGTCGTCGGACGCGATGTCTCGACGCAGCCGCCCTGGTCGATCGCGACATCGACGATGACCGCGCCCGGTCGCATGCGACGCACGACGTCGCGGCCGACGAGCTTCGGCGCGGCAGCGCCGGCGACGAGCACCGCGCCGATCACCAGATCGGCGTCGACGACTGCGTTCTCGATCGCGTCGGCACTCGCGTGCAGCGTCGCGAGGCGTGGTCCGAAGCGTTCGTCGAGGCGGCGCAGCACCGGCACCGAGCGGTCGATGACCCGCACCGCGGCGCCCATTCCGAGCGCGATCAGCGCCGCGTTGACGCCGACCACGCCGCCGCCGAGGATCGCGACGTGCGCCGGCTCGACTCCCGGTACACCGCCGAGCAGCACGCCGCGCCCGCCCGCGGCCTTTTCGAGACAGTGCGCACCGGCTTGCACGCTCATCCGGCCGGCCACTTCGGACATCGGGGCGAGCAGCGGCAGCCCGCCGCCGGGGCCGGACACCGTCTCGTAGGCGATCGCGGTGACCCCGGACGCGAGCAGATCGCGCGCCTGGTCGGGGTCCGGCGCGAGGTGGAGGTAGGTGAAGAGGACGTGGTCGGCGCGCAGCCACGCACGCTCCTGCGCCTGCGGTTCCTTGACCTTGACGATCAGCTCGGCGCCGGCGAAGACTTCCTCGGGCGCGTCCGCGACGCGCGCCCCCGCCCGCCGGTAGTCGTCGTCGCTCGCGCCGCTGCCGGCGCCGGCGTCATGTTCGACGGTCACTTCATGGCCGGCGGCGACGACCTCGCGGACGCTCGCCGGGGTCAGCCCGACCCGGTACTCATGCACCTTGATTTCCTTCGGCACTCCGACGCGCATCGTGACCTCCCGTTCCGGCGAAACCGGCGCGTGCGGCGGGCGGACGGCGGCCGCCGTCGCCTACAATCGACGCCTTTCACTTCGATCGCGACCTGCCATGGAAGTATCCACCTTCTCCGACGCCTCCGCCGCACTGACCGACGCGGTCGGCACTTGCCACCACCCCGCCCACGGGCCGGTGCGCATCGTGTCGCTCGTGCCGTCGCTGACCGAGCTCGTCTGCGACCTCGGCCTCGGCGACCAGCTCGTCGGGCGCACCGGCTTCTGCATCCATCCGCGCGAAACCTTGAAGCCGATTCCGAAAGTCGGCGGCACGAAGGACGTGAAGCTCGACGTCGTGCGCGCGCTCGCCCCGACGCACCTGATCGTGAACATCGACGAGAACCGGCGCGAGACGGTTGAGGAACTCGCGGATTTCGTCCCCAACGTAATCGTCACGCACCCGTGCCGGCCGGAAGACAATTTCGGGCTGTACCGGATGTTCGGTGCGATCTTCCATCGCGAGGCGCAGGCGGACCGGCTCGTCGCCGATCTCGACGCCGCGTTCGTCGAGGCCGGCGCGGTCGCCGCCGCATTGCCGGTCGAACGCGTGCTGTATCTGATCTGGCGGGCGCCGTGGATGACCGTCTCGCGCGAAACCTACATCTCCGCGGCGCTCGCGAGCGTCGGCTGGCACACGCTGCCCGACGCGACGGCGGACCGCTATCCGGAAGTCGACTGGGACTCGGCGTCGATCGCGGACATCGCGCGCGTGTTCCTGTCGACCGAGCCTTACCGTTTCAGCGCCGCCGACCTCGGCGAAGCCGAGCGTCTCGCGCGCCGTCCAGCCGCGCTGATCGACGGTGAAATGACGTCCTGGTACGGCAGCCGCGCTGCGGCCGGCCTGCGCTATCTCGCGCGCTTGCGTCGCGAACTCGCCGAACGCGACGCGGGACGGCTCGCGCCGGCGTAAGAACGCAGCGAGGGCGCGCGGACCGGCCGCGAGTGCAGCGACGGCCGCCGCGGCGGATTTCGGAAGCCGTGGATGTCGGATGTCGCTGTAGTCGGTCCGACCTGCCGTTCGAGGTGCCCCGACGCGCAGCTTCGGCGTAGGTCGGCGTGCGCCGCAGGCGCGGGCCGACGCGGACGCGGCCGTCCTGCGGTCGTTCTTCAGTCGGTGCCGACCGCCCTCGCGAAGGCTTCGGGCGTGACGACGGCGAAGAACCCGCGCACCAACCGGTGGCGATTGAGCTTCAGCAATGCCTTGTCACGGCTGATCAGATGGCTCGCGCTGCCCTCGCGCGCGACTTCGAGAAATTTCTGGTCGTCGCGGTCGCGGCACGTGGGCAGTGCCGCGAGCGAGGCGGCGCCGTCACCGTCTGGCGCGTCGCCGCGGTCGGCAATCGTCGTCACGCGGGCCATGTAGGCGTCGAGGATGTCGCGCTGACGTTCCGGACTTGCGCCGAATTGCCGGTAGGCGAGCACGCGGCGCAATTCCTCGAGCGTGTCCGCGCGCGCGAGCAGCGGCAGCGCGCGGTGCTCGATCGCGTCCCGCAAGTGCGCGAGCTGGGGGTCTTCGAAGAACCACAGGGCCATGACCGTGTTCGTGTCGAGGACGAGGCGGGGCGACGGGAAGTCCGGCATCGGAAATCGCAATGGAGATTGGGGAACCGGCACGAACCGGGCAGAGGCGAAGGTTCGGAAGGCCGACGGCGGGCGGAAGGGTCGCCTGTGCGCAGAGGCGCGCCCTGCGCGCGGATCGACTCCGACTGTAGGCAGGAATGTCGCGGGTCGTTGCCCGCTCGCCGCAGGCGGGATGCGGCGGCGTAAACAACAGCGAGGGGGCGGTGCCCCCTCGCGTCGATCACGTGCGGTCGGAGATCAGGCGGCGTCCCTCGCGTCGAGACGGATCTTGACGAACGAGCCCGGCGCGTCCTCGAGAACCTTCAGCTTGCCGCCGGACGGGTCGCGCGCGTCGGTCTGTTCGTCATCGTGCGGCGTGACCCACGCCTGCCAGTCGGTCCACCACGACCCCTGCTGGTGCTGCGCGCCTTCGAACCACGCGTCGGCGTCCTTCGCGAGCTTTGCGGCCGGATTCAGCCAGTAGCCGTACTTGTTCGCGACCGGCGGATTGACGATGCCGGCGATATGGCCGGAGCCGCCGAGGACGAAACGCACCGGGCCGCCGAGTCTCTGCGCGCCCATGTAGGTGCTCTTCCACGGCGCGATATGGTCCTCGAGCGTCGAGATGAAGTAGCACGGCACCTTGATCTTCGACAGGTCGATCGGGACGCCGTCGATGACGATGCCGCCCGGCTCGACGAGGCGGTTCTCCATGTACATCGTGCGCAGGTAGAAGCTGTGCATCTTCGCCGGCATGCGCGTCGAGTCGGAGTTCCAGTACAGCAGGTCGAATGGGAAGGGGTCCTTCCCCATCAGGTAGTTATTGACGACGAAGGACCAGATCAGGTCGTTCGCGCGCATCATGTTGAAGGTCCCGGCCATCTCCGAACCTTCGAGGTAGCCGCGCTCGAACATCTTCTTTTCGAGGCTCGACACTTGCCCTTCGTCGATGAAGACGCCGAGCTCGCCCGGTTCGGCGAAGTCCGTCATCGTCGTGAAGAAGGTCGCCGTCGCGATGCGCTTCTGCTTCTTGCCGGCGAGGTAGGCGAGCGTCGTTGCGAGCAGCGTGCCGCCGAGGCAGTAGCCGCACGCATTGATTTCCTTCTCGCCGGTCTGCTTCTCGATCGCGTCGAGCGCGGCGATGATGCCTTCGTGCACGTAGGACTCGAACGTCTTCTCGGCCTGGCGCTCGTCCGGGTTGACCCACGAGACCACGAACACCGTGTGGCCCTGGTCGACGCACCACTTGATGTACGAGTTCTTCTCGCGCAGGTCGAGGATGTAGAACTTGTTGATCCACGGCGGCACGATCAGCAGCGGACGCTTGAGGACCTTGTCGGTCGTCGGCGTGTACTGGATCAGCTGCATCATGTCGGTCTGGAACACGACCTTGCCTGGCGTCGTCGCGACGTTGCGGCCGAGTTCGAACGCGGTCGTGTCGGTCATCTTGACCCGGATCTGGCCGCCGCCGTCTTCCATGTCGCGCAGCAGGTTGTTCAGGCCCTTGATCAGGTTCTGCCCGTTGCTCTTCACCGTCTCGCGGAATACTTCGGGATTCGTCAGCGCGAAGTTCGACGGCGACAGCGCGTCGATGTACTGGCGCGTGTAGAAATTGACCTTCTTCTGCGTCTGCTCGTCGAGACCTTCGACGCAGCACACCGTGTCATGCACGTGGCGCGCGGCGATCAGGTAGGACTGCTTGATGTAGTCGAACAGGAAGTGCTCTTCCCATTGCTCGTCCTTGAAGCGCTTGTCGGACTTCTCCGGCTGCGCGATCGGCGCGCCGTGCATGCCGATCACGCGCAGCATCGAGTGCTGCCACAGCGAGAAGTAATCCCAGACGAGGTTCATCTGCGACTGCGCGAGCTTGTACGGATTCGAAAGCAGCTTGGCCATCATGTCCATGAAGGCCTGGGCGATGCCGAGTTCGTCGCTCGGCGTGGCGACGCCTTTCTTCAGCTGCCGCTGTACGTGCTCGCTGATCAGGTGCGAGGCGCGCTGCGCGACCTCGGCGTACGTCTTCGCGACCTCTTTCGGGTCCGGAAGCTCGGCAAATAGGGTCTCGGGGGCGGGTGCTGACATCTAAGTAATGCTCCTGTTTTTCATGTCATGCGTTCGAATCGGACCGAACCGTTCCGGTCGGCCGATCTACGCAACTCGTTTTTGCCGACCAGGTAATTCAGGTGAGCAATCGCCTCTCCCATCGCAAACATCACCTGATGCGTATCCAGCGGCCGGGGAAACAGCGTCGTCAGAAGGTCGCCGGCAGTGCTTGGCGCAGCCATCGCCCGCAACAATTCGTCACAACGTTCGCGGTGATGCGCTTCGAGCTGCCCGACCCTTGCCCGGATGCCGCGGAATGGTCGACCGTGAGATGGTAGCACGAGCGTGTCGTCCGGCAAGTCCTTGATGCGATTAAGTGATTCGAGAAACCAGCGGAGCGGATCGCCTTCCGGCGTGGCGGCGTAGACGCTGATGTTCGTCGAGATGCGCGGCAGCAGCATATCACCCGAAATGAGTATTCCGAGGCGTTCGCAGTAGAGGCTCGCGTGTTCGGGCGCGTGCCCGTAGCCGACGATCACGCGCCAGTCGTTGTCGCCGATCCGGATCTCGTCGCCGTCGAACAGCCGATGGAAGCGGCCCGGCAGCTCCGGCACCCCGCGACGGTAGGCGTTGCCGCGGGTGGCGAGGGCGTCGAGGCGCGCGTCGTCGAGACCGTGGGCGCGGAACTGGGCCACCATGTCCGGCACGCACATTCCCGGCGTCTGGCTCCAGACCGCGTGGCCCGCCAGGAATTCGCCCTGGGTCATCAGCACCGGTGCGCCGTCGCGGGCAGCAAGCCAGCTGGCGAGACCGAGATGGTCCGGATGATGATGGGTGACGACGACGCGCGACAGCGGGCGTCCGTCGCGCTCGAGAACGGTGTTCCAGTGCGCGCGGACCTCGTCGGCGCCGAGCCCGGCATCGACCGCCGTCAGCGCGTCGCCGTCGTCGAGCAGCCACAGGTTGATGTGATCGAGCGCGAACGGCAGCGGCATCCGCAGCCAGCGCACGCCGGGCGCGACGGCGATGGCTTCCCCGCCGGGCGGCATGCCGTCGAACGGATACTGCAGTTCACCAATGCTGTTCATCGTAATCTCTCCGTTGTGAGGGCCGCGCAATCGCCGATTGCCCAAACCCCTGAATTCTGATTAACTTTTCCGTCTTCCCATAGTGCCGCATCCGGCGGCTCGGGTCGTTTTACTTCGGGCGTCCGCCAATGGCAAGCGAACAAACCTACACGATTACCGAACTGGCGCGCGATTTCGACGTCACGCCGCGCGCGATCCGCTTCTACGAGGACCAGGGCCTGCTGAAGCCCGCCCGCGCGGGGCGGTCCCGCGTCTACACGAAAGCCGACCGCACCCGGCTGAAGCTCACGCTGCGCGGCAAGCGCCTCGGGCTGTCGCTCGCCGAAATCAAGGAGCTGCTCGAGATGCACGGCGGCGTTCGCAATCCGGCCGCGCAACTGCTGCGTTTCCTCGTCGTTCTCGCGGACCGGCGCGAAGCGCTCGAACAGCAGCGCGAGGACATCGAGGCGGTGCTCGGCGAGATCGCGATGCTCGAGAAGCAGTGCTCCGAACTGCTTGGCCACGACGCCGCGAAGGCGGCGGAGGAGCGGGCGAAAGTCGTCCGACGGATGCGCAGCGAAGCTTGATTTTTTTGATGGTTGGTTTACGTTGACGTAAACGTAATAACAACCAAAAAGTTCCGCTGGAGGAGGCCGGATGAATCGCGAGGCGCAAATTTTTCAACCGAAGGACGCTGCGTACGCCGAACGCGTGCGCGAGAGTTTCGGCCTGCAGCAGGCGATGACGCTGATCGGTGCGGAGCTCGCGGTCGTCGAACCGGGCTATACCGAGATTCATCTGCCCTTCAAGCCGGAAATCACGCAGCAGCACGGCGTGATCCACGGCGGCGTCGTCGGCATGATCGCCGATTCGGCCGCCGGCTACGCGGCGAACACCCTGACGCCGGCCGACACGAGCGTGCTGACCGTCGAATACAAACTGAACCTCGTCGCGCCGGCCGACGGCGAGCGCCTCGTCGCGCGCGGCGAAGTCATCAAGCCCGGACGCACCCTGCTGATCACCCGCGCGGAAGTGTTCGTGGTCAAACAGGAGCAATGGACGCTGTGCGCGGTGATGCAGCAGACGATCATGGCGATGCACGGCAAGAAGGAACGGGTCTAGGCGGTCGTCCGCTGCGCATAGCGCGGTGATCGTGGGGCGCGGCAACGGCGGGCGCCCCGGAAGAGCGTCTTTCGCCGAAAGGGCGAACCGCGCTGCTGAAAGGCGGCGCAAACGGAACGGAGTTTCAATGGCAATCGAGCTTCGCCTGGTGGGGGACGAGGACCGCGCCGCGGTCGAGCATGTCCGTCAGTTCTTTCGCAATTACGCCGGCTGGCTGGGAGTCGACCTCGGATTCCAGGGCTTCGGCGAGGAAATGGCGTCGCTGCCGGGCGCGTACTCCGCACCGCAAGGACGCCTCTTTTTCGCCGAAGTCGACGGCAAGGCCGCGGGCTGCGTCGGCATCCGGCCGTTCTCGGAAGGCGTCTGCGAGATGAAGCGCCTCTACGTCGAGCCGGAATTGCGCGGCCTGGGCGTCGGCCGGGACCTCGTGCTCGCCGCGATCCGCGCCGCGAAGGCGATCGGTTACCGCAAGATCATGCTCGACACGCTGCCGGCGATGCGCATCGCCGTGAAGCTCTACCGCGAACTCGGCTTCACCGAGGCGCCGGCTTATTATCCGACGCCGATCGAGGGCACGATCTTCCTCGCGCTCGACCTCGAGAACTGGTCCGAGCAGGACGTCGCGAACGAGAACCTGTTCCACCTGTTCGACTTCAACCGGGCCTGGGCGCAACGGATGCAGCAGGTCGATCCGGGCTTCTTCGAGAAGCTGTCGAAGCTGCAGGCCCCCGAATACCTGTGGATCGGCTGCTCTGATTCGCGCGTGCCGGCGAATCAGATCATCGGCCTGCTGCCGGGCGAAGTGTTCGTGCACCGCAACGTCGCGAACGTTGTCGTGCATACCGACCTCAACTGCCTGTCGGTGGTGCAGTTCGCTGTCGACGTGCTGAAGGTCAAGCACATCATGGTCGTCGGGCACTACGGCTGCGGCGGCGTGAAGGCGGCGCTCGGGCGCGAGCGCATCGGGCTCGTCGATCTGTGGCTGCGTCACGTGCAGGACGTCCACGTCAAGCACCGCGCTGCGGTCGACGCGCTGCCGCCGGAACTCGCGCACGACCGGCTGTGCGAACTGAACGTCCTCGAACAGGTCGTCAATGTCTGCCAGACGATCGTCGTCCAGGATGCATGGAAGCGCGGTCAGCCGCTGACCGTGCATGGGTGGATCTACGGCCTGAAGAACGGACTCGTGCGGGACCTCGGCCTGAACGTCCGCCGCGCTGAAGATTTGATGCCGCGCTACGTCGCGGCGCTCGAAACACTGGCCTGAGAGCCGGATTCCCTTACGTGTTACAGGAGAGAAGCATGGTTGACCCCGTCGTTATCGTTTCCGCCGCCCGCACCCCGATGGGCGGCTTCCAGGGCGAGCTCGCCGGCCTGACCGGCCCGCAGCTCGGCGCGGTCGCGATCAAGGCCGCCGTCGAGCGCGCCGGCATCGCGCCCGATCAGGTGCAGGAAGTGCTGATGGGCTGCGTCCTGCCGGCGGGCGTCGGTCAGGCGCCGGCGCGCCAGGCCGCGCTCGGCGCCGGTTTGCCGCTGTCGGCGGGCTGCACGACGATCAGCAAGGTGTGCGGTTCCGGCATGAAGGCGACGATGCTCGCGCACGACCTGCTGGTCGCCGGCACCAACGACGTGATGGTCGCGGGCGGCATGGAGTCGATGTCGAACGCGCCATACATGCTGCCGAAGGCGCGCGGCGGCTACCGCCTCGGCCACGGCCAGATGCTCGACCACATGTTCCACGACGGCCTCGAGGACAGCTACAAGAAGGAAACCAAGGGCCGCCTGATGGGCACCTTCGCCGAAGACTGCGCGAGCCACTTCGCTTTCACGCGCGCGGCTCAGGACGAATTCGCGATCGCGTCGACGACGCGTGCGCAGAATGCGATCAAGGACGGCAGCTTCGCGTGGGAAGTCGCCCCGGTGACGGTGTCCGGCCGCAAGGGCGACGTCGTCGTCGACCGCGACGAGCAGCCGCTGAAGGCGCAGCTCGACAAGATCGGCAGCCTCAAGCCCGCGTTCGCGAAGGACGGCACCGTGACCGCCGCGAACTCCTCCTCGATCTCCGACGGCGCCGCGGCACTCGTGCTGATGCGCCGCTCGACGGCCGATAAGCTCGGCCTGAAACCGCTCGCGACGATCGTCGGCCACGCGTCGCATGCGCAGGAGCCGGCATGGTTCACGACGGCCCCCGTCGGCGCGATGCAGAAGGTGTTGGCGAAGGCCGGCTGGACGACCGCGGACGTTGACCTGTGGGAAATCAACGAAGCGTTCGCGGTCGTCACGATGGCGGCGATGAAGGAACTCGACCTGCCGCACGACAAGGTGAACGTGCATGGCGGCGCCTGCGCGCTTGGCCATCCGATCGGCGCCTCGGGCGCCCGAATCATCGTCACGCTGCTCGGCGCACTGAAGCAGTACGGCAAGAAGCGCGGCGTCGCGAGCCTGTGCATCGGCGGCGGCGAAGCGACGGCGGTTGCGGTGGAGCTCGCGTAAATGATCCTCACGCAAGAACAGGAAATGATCCGGGATTCACTCCGCGCGTTCGCGCAGGAGCGGCTGGCGCCGTTCGCCGCGGAGTGGGACCGCAACCACACGTTCCCGCGCGAAGCGTTGAAGGAGCTCGCCGAACTCGGCGCGCTCGGCATGGTCGTGCCCGAGCAGTGGGGCGGCGCAGGGATGGACTATGTGAGCCTCGTGCTCGCGCTGGAAGAGATCGCGGCCGGCGACGGCGCGACGTCTACGATCGTCAGCGTGCAGAACTCGCTCGCGTGCGGTATCCCGAACCGCTACGGCAACGACGCGCAGAAGGAGCGTTGGCTGAAGCCGCTCGCGCGCGGCGAGAAGCTCGGCTGCTTCTGCCTCACCGAGCCGCACGTCGGCTCGGATGCGGCGGCGCTGAAGACGACCGCCGT
>NZ_JAKFEF010000083.1:0-4789 GCF_036675785.1 Aromatoleum sp. | reverse complement strand
GCTGCTGCGCTACCTGCGCACCGAAACGGCGGGGCCGCTGTTCGAGCGGATGAAGGCGAAGCTCGCCGGCGTCGCCGCGCATTCCGGCATGGGCGGCGTCTTCCGGCTGCTGGGTTCGGACGTCTGCCGCGTGCTCGAGATCGAGCGCGTACCCGGTCCGGCGCTCGCGCTGCCGACGCCGCGTCCGAGCCTGCTCGCGGCGCTGCGCGCGACCTCGGCGCGGCTCGCGATCTGCCGCGAACTGGACACGCTGCTGACCGAAGCGCTCGCGAGCCTCGAGTCGCAGTTCGGCTTCCGTCACACGAGCGTGCTGCTGCTCGACGGTTCGGGCGCGCGTCTCTATACCGTCGCCAGCCGGGGTTACGAAAGCTCCGGCGTCGGCTCCGAAATCGCGGTCGGCGACGGCGTGATCGGCGTCGCCGCGCGCGAAGCGACGCCGATCCGCATCGGCTATCTCGCGCCCGGCTATGCGCACGACGGCGCGGGCGCGGGCGCCGTGCAGAGCGGCAGCGCCGACGCGCTCGAAACCCGCATTCGGCTGCCGAGTTTGCCGGAGCCGCACAGCCGCCTGGCCGTGCCGATCCGCGCCTGCACCCGGCTCCTCGGCGTGCTGTATGCCGAGAGCCCGCGGAACCTGCGCTTCGGCTACGACGACGAGGACGCGCTCGTCGCCCTTGCGGGCCAGCTCGGGGCCGCGATGCTCGCGCTGCGGCAGGCGGGCGACCGCGACGACGACGCCGCACACCCCGAGCCGGCGCCCCTTGCCGCCGCCGGTCCGCCGGTCGTCGTGCGGCATCACGCCGGCGACGACAGCGTGTTCCTCGACGACGACTACCTGATCAAGGGCGTTGCCGGCTCGATCTTCCGGGCCGTCATGCGCAATCTCGTCGTCGAGTGCCGCAGCACGTTCAGCCTGCGGGAGTTGCGGCTCGACCCGCGGATCCGCCGCGACGACGGCAGCGACGACCTCGACGCGCGGCTGCTCGTGTTGCGCCGCCGGCTCGCCGAATGCGGCGCCGGCGTGCGGCTCGAAAGCATCGGGCGCGGACGTTTCCTGCTGACGGCGCGCCGGCCGGCGACGCTGATCGACGTCGCCGGCCAGCCTCCAGACCCGCCGTCCGCGCGGCATTGAGGCGCGAAAACGCCCATTTTGGGCAGTGTCTATCCGGTAGGCATGGCCCGATCCGCCCGTCGGGGGCGGCTTTCCGTTTACAATCGTCCGGATTTATGCGTGCGCAACCGCGCAACGACAATTCAAATTCGGCGTGACCTCATGGATCCCCGAGACAAACCCGCGGTACTCGTCGTCAACGACAACGAGATCAGCCTGAGCGCGGTGAGCGCGCTGCTGGAAGGCGCCGCCACGCGGCAAGCCTTCACGATCATGACCGCGAACTCCGGCGAACAGGCGTTGCGGCGGCTGCTCGTGCGCGAGTTCGCGGTGATCCTGCTCGACGTGAACATGCCGGGCTTGGACGGGTTCGAGACCGCGCGGCTGATCCACGGCCGCCCGCGTTCGGCCGCCACGCCGATCATCTTCCTCACCGCGCACCGGTCCGACGAGTTCGACCGCATCAAGGGATACGAGGCGGGCGCCGCCGATTACCTGTTCACGCCGCTCGTCCCGCAGGTGCTGCAAGCTAAGGTCAGCGTCTTCGTCGAACTGTTCCGCAAGCGGCGCGAACTGGAGCGGGAGGCCGCGTCGCTCGCCGCGCTGAACCGCGAGCTGCAGGTGCAGCGGCTCGAAGACCTGGAGCGGGCCAACGCCGCGCTGCAGACGGAGGTCGTGGAGCGCCGCGCGGCGGAACAACTCGCTCACGAACTCGCGATCCGCGATACGTTGACCGGGCTCTTCAACCGCCGCTCGCTCAACGAGCGCATCGAGCACGCGATCGCGACGGCGGAGCGCCAGAAAGGCCGCCTCGCGCTCCTCTTCCTCGATCTCGACCGCTTCAAGTACGTCAACGATTCGCTCGGGCACGACAAGGGTGACGAGCTGCTGAAGCAGGTCGCGGCGCGCCTGCGCGCGGTGGTGCGCGAATCGGACAGCGTCGCGCGGCTCGGGGGCGACGAGTTCGTCGTGCTGCTCGAGAACCTGCACGACCTCGAGGATGTCGCCGAAGTCGCCACGAAGATCTGCAGCGCGCTCGCGCGCCCGTTCGAGCTCGCGCGCAGCACGGTCAAGGTCTCGGCGAGCGTCGGTGTCGGCGTATTCCCCGAGGACGGCGCGAACGCCAGCGTGCTGATGAAGAACGCCGATCTGGCGATGTACGAAGCGAAGCACCAGGGCCGCAACGGCCACCAGTTCTACCGCGAGGAACTCAACCGGCGCCTGCTCGAACGCATCCGGCACGAGCGGGAACTGCAGCTGGCGCTCGAGAACGACGAATTCGAGCTGTATTACCAGCCGAAAGTCGACGTCGTCCGCGGCACGATCGCCGGTGTCGAGGCCTTGCTGCGCTGGCGCCATCCGCAGCTCGGCCTCCTTTCGGCCGACCGGTTCATGAGCCTCGCCGAGGAGACGGGCATGCTCGTCCCGCTGAGCGAATGGGCGCTGCGGGCCGCGTGCCGGCAAGCGCGGGACTGGCGCGACGCGGGATGGCTCGGCGAACCGCTGCGGATCGCCGTCAACGTCGCCGAGCCGCAAGTGTATTCCGCGCTGCCCGACACGCTCGGCCGCCTTCTCGACGAGTGCGAGCTGTCGCCGACGTACCTCGAACTCGAGATCACCGAGACCTTGCTGATGCGCGACGTGGACCGCGCGGCGACGGTGCTCGCCGAGATCGGCGAAACCGGCGTGTCGATCGCCGTCGACGACTTCGGCACCGGCTACTCCTCACTCGCGATGCTCAAGGCGCTGCCGATCCACATTCTGAAGATCGACCAGTCGTTCGTCCGCGACCTGCCGTTCGACCGCGACACCCATGCGATCGTCACCGCGATCGTGCAGATGGCCCATGCGATCGGGCTGAAAGTGATCGCCGAAGGAGTCGAGGGCGAAGCCCAGCTCGAGACGCTGCGCGCGCTCGGATGCGACGAATACCAAGGCTACCTCTTCAGCAAGCCGCTGCCGGCGAGCGAGCTGGCTGCGAGATTCAAGGCGACTGTCGAAGCGGGCGACAGGGCGCTACGCGCATCGGCGGACCACGAAAACCAGCAACTGCTCTGCGGAGCGGACCGTCCAGCAGCGAGGGCAATGAAGCAATGCTAAGTCGAACGAGGATTTCCACCCGGCTGATTGCCGGGTTTTCGCTGATATTGCTGGCGACCCTCTGCCTCGGGCTCATGGGCGTGCGCAGCATCGAGCGGCTCGCCGAAGCGAGCCAGAACATGTTCAAACATCCGTTCACCGTGTCGATCGCGATTCGCGAAGCGATGACGGAAGTGCTCGTCGCCCAGCAGGTGATGAACACGCTGGTCCACTATACGAGCCCGGAAGACGTCGAGCGCTTTCAGCAGAAGCTCGACACGCAACGGAAAATCAACGACCAGAAGCTTGCGTTGATCCGCGAGCGCTACCTGGGAAATCCCCTCGACATCGATCGGATCGAGCGCGCGCTGAGCGACTGGCGCGAGGCCCGAGCGGCCACGGTCGCCCTTCTGAAAGGCGGACGGCGCGCCGAAGCGATCGCGCTATATGGCGCTCAGGGTGACAGGCTGGTCGAGGCGGTGCTGGAGCGTATGGAGACCGTTTCGGGTTTTGCCAGCGATCGGGCCCGGACGTTCGGAGAGGCGGCCGCAGGCGAAGCCGAGTCGGCGGTCGAACTCACGTCGATCGCATTGCTGCTCATCCTCGTCGGCGGGACTGCGCTGACCTTCTTCGTCACCGCCAGCGTGCGGCGCTCGCTGCGCAACGCTGCCGACGAAGTCAAGCGGGTTATCGAGAGCAGCACCGAGAAAGCCCGCGTCGTCGAAGCGATCGGCAGCGGCGACCTGAGCCAGGAGATCGCCGTCTCCGCGCCGCTGAAAGTCAACCTCGAACACCTGCCGGACGACGAAACCGGCGTTCTCCTGCGCGCTGCCGCGCAGCTCAGCGTCGTCCAGTCCGATCTCGACGCCTCCTTCCGCAACATGACTTCGTTCCTGCGTCAGGCGCGCCAGGCGTCGCGCGACGCCGACTGGGTAAAGAGCGGACTGAACGAACTGAACTCGCTGATGCGTGGCGAGCAGGCCGCGCCGGAACTCGCGGACAAGGCGCTCACCTATCTCGTTGAATACCTGACCGCGGGGGTCGGCGCGTTGTACCTGCTCGACGAGCGCGCCGAGGCGCTGCACCTCGCCGCGACCTACGCGTTCACGCGGCGCAGGAACCTCGGGGACCGCTTCCGCCTCGGCGAAGGGCTGATCGGGCAGGCGGCGCGGGAACGCAAGCCGATCTGCCTCGCGAACGTGCCGGCCGACTACCTGCCGATCGGTTCGGCGCTCGGCGAGTCGGTGCCGAAAGTCGTGCTCGCGCTGCCGCTGCTGCACGGCACGCGCCTCATCGGCGCGCTCGAAATCGGCGCTTTCGCCGACTTCACCGACCTCCAGCTCGAGTTTCTCGGGCTTGCGCAGGAAGCGCTCGCGATCGGGCTCGACGTCAGCCAGTCGCGCGAACGCATGACCGAGCTGCTCGAGGAAACCCAACAGCAGGCCGAAGAGCTGCGCGTGCAGCAGGAGGAGCTGCAGCAGAGCAACGAAGAGCTCGAAGAGCGCGCCCAGATGCTGGAACAGCAGCGCGAGAACATCCGCGCGAAGAACCGCGAGATCGAAGTCGCCGCCGAAGACCTGCGTCGCAAGGCGGAAGAAC